>JACIWR010000554.1 GCA_014360845.1 Anaerolineae bacterium | reverse complement strand
GTGCTGGCCGCGATGGCCAGTCCGGTAATCCCCCACTACGGACCGGACTGGCTGAACGTCTACAATGACGTTCTCTCTATGCTGAAGCAGGTCTTTCAAACCGACAACGACATCCTGCTGATACCCGGTCCAGGCAGCGCCGCTATGGACGCCGCCATGGGCAGCATGATGGCTCCCGGAGACCTGGTGTGCATTCCCGTGAACGGCTTCTTCGGCCAGAGGCTGGTGCACATTGCCCAGGCCAACGGCCTAAACGTCCTGCAAGTGGACTTCGCCCCTGGTCAGCCGATTGCACCGGATGCCCTGCGCCAGAGGCTGTTAGAGCAAAGAGAGAGGGAAACTCAAGACCCCAATGCTCCCCGACTGCGTGCTCTGGCCGTAGTCCATCACGAAACCTCCACCGGCGTACTCAATCCCCTGCAGGACATCATCGCCCTGGCCCGCGAATTCGATTTACCCCTGGTCGTGGACGCCGTCTCCTCGCTGGGGGGCGTGCCCCTGCCGGTGGACGAGTGGGGCATTGACGTGTGCGTCACCGTGGCCAATAAGTGCCTGGCCACCCCGCCCGGTATCGCTATCCTCTCCGTCAGTCCTCGCGTGTGGGAGATGATCGCCCAGAACGCCAATAACACCCGGGGCTGGTATTTGAACCTCAACACCTGGCGCTGGTACATGGAGCACTGGGCCTGGCATCCATATCCGACCACCCTGCCCACCAACAATCTCGTGGCCCTGCAGACCAGCTTGAGGCTCATCCTGGCCGAGGGCTTGGAGAGCTACTACACCCGCTACGTAGAAACCGCGTCTTTCGTGCGCCGCGGATTGCGCGAACTGGGCTTTGAGATGTTCGTCGCCGACGAATGGGCCTGCCCGGTGATCAGTGCCATGCGCACCCGCCCCGATGTATCCGCCGATGAGTTGCAGGTCTTCTTGCGCAAGAAGCACGGCATCTTGATCGCCGGCGGGTTAGACGAGCTGCACGGAGTCATTTTCCGTGTTGGTCACATGGGCAAAGCTATCTCTGAAGAGTACAGCCGGGCTTTCCTGGCCGGAGTGAAGGACTTTCTGCGCAGCCGGGGATTGAGCTGAAGGACGAGGCGATGATCAAGGTCGGGTGCTGCGGGTTTCCCAGGCGTAAGACCGAATACGCAGAGCACTTTCCCGTCGTTGAGGTGCAACAGACCTTCTACCAGCCGCCGCGTCTGAGGACGGCACAACGCTGGCGGGAGCAGGTTCCTCCCACCTTCGAGTTCACCCTCAAAGTCTGGCAACTCATCACCCATGAACCGCGCAGCCCCACCTACCGCCGCCTGAGAGAGCCCATCCCCGAAGAGCACAAGGACCGCTACGGTGCATTCCGTCCCACCGCCGAGGTGTACGCCGCCTGGCAACGGACAAGGGAGATCGCCGAGGCATTGCAAGCGCGACTCGTCCTCTTTCAATGTCCGGCCAGCTTTACGCCCACCGACGAGCACATCGCCAATCTGCGCGCCTTTTTCCAGAGCGTGGACCGGGCCGGGCTGATCTTCGCCTGGGAGCCGCGGGGAGCGTGGCCGGAGGAAATGGTAGGCGCATTATGCCGCGAACTCGACCTCATCCACGCGGTTGATCCCTTCCAGCAATGGCCCGTCACACCGCATCTGGCCTACTTCCGCCTGCATGGGAGGACCGGTTACCGCTATCGCTACACCGACGAGGACCTGATGTGTCTGCTGGAGTGGTGTCGCCGCTTCGACGAGGTCTACTGCCTGTTCAACAACGTCTCCATGTGGGAGGACGGGTTGCGCATGCTTAACAACGTGGCACGCCCATTTAGAAGAGCGTCGCACGTGGCACACGAAGGAACAGACCCAATAGGCAAAAGCGCACC
>JACIWR010000553.1 GCA_014360845.1 Anaerolineae bacterium | reverse complement strand
CCTGCTGAGCGTGCTGTCCTCGCTGTTGGTCATCATTTTCCATGGGGATACTCACGCCCTGATTCCTTTGTACGCTGTGGGTGTGTTCGTGTCTTTCACCCTCTCGCAGACGGGGATGGTGCGCCGCTGGTTGACCCGCCGGGAGGGCAAGCGCTGGTGGCTCTCGGCGGCGATCAACGGCTTGGGGGCATTGACCACGGGCATGGTGATGCTCATCGTCGCCGCGACCAGGTTCACTCAGGGCGCGTGGATCGTGGTCTTGATCTTGCCGATTATCATCGCCATGTTTCTGAAAATCAATCACCACTATCGCGCCGTAGCCGAACAGCTCTCCTTGGCAGGGGTCAAAGAACCGCCCGCTCTGGCGGCCAGCAAAGTCATCGTCCCTGTTGCCGGAGTGCATCGGGGTGTGCTTCAGGCGCTGCAATACGCCCGTTCGATTTCCAGAGATATCACGGCAGTGTGTGTGGACGTAGACCCGGCAACGACGGAGAAGGTGCGAGAGAGGTGGCCTCAATGGGTGAGCGACATTCCGCTGGTGGTCTTGCCCTCGCCTTACCGCTCCACCCTGGAACCGCTGATGGACTACATCGAGCAGGTGAAGCAAAGTCACGACTCGGATGGTGTGATCACGGTGCTCTTGCCCGAATTTGTGCCTGCTCGCTGGTGGCACAACCTGCTGCACAATCAGACGGCGTTATTAATTCGCATGATGCTGCGCTATCAGCGCAATATAGTGGTTATTAACGTACCCTATCACCTGGAGAAATAGGGGGATCTTCTCGATAGATCGTGGGGTACTGGCTTGCACTTTAGAGCGGGTAGGGTTCGGTTAAGGATGCACCGCCTGTCGCTTCCGCCCGCGGAGCAGGCTAAAAAGCTTGCCCGACTCTTCATACCTCGCTCGTATAATTAGTGCAAAGGCGTAGCGGCGGCCCGCCGTGGCCGCGTTCCCGGGCGGACAGGGCCGTCCGCCGCTACATCACATACCTTTGTGCTTGTGCCGATTATTGGTGATCCCGTGCCGTCCACATGGTAGTGCCCATCGCCGCCAGATGAGCGGTTTCATTATTTCTCAGCAGACGAGGTTTTTCGCCCAGGGCCAACACGCTAAAAGCGCCATTGGCGATGTCGTACTCCCTCCAGCGGGAGCCGTCACCGTGCAACAGCAGGGCCAACGCCGTGGCGATAACCCCGCCATGACTGACCACGATAACCGTGTCGCCAGCGTGATTGGCGGCGATCTCCCGCAGCGCGGCCACGATGCGACGCGCAAAGTGGCGCGGGGATTCGCCTCCAGGCGGTGCGAAGTCGGGGTCAGCCGCCATTTTTTCCCACAGACGCTGTTCGTCTTTCAGCGCGGTGAAGGACAAGCCCGCCCACTCGCCCAACTCGTATTCCACCAGGCCGGGGTGGAGATGCAATGGCAGATGGGGCAGCACAGCGTGGATGATCTCGGCTGTTTGCCGCGCCCGATTCAAGGGACTGCTGTAGATGGCCGTGGCCGCCGCGTACTCCTCGGCCAGGAGTTGAGCCAGGGCCTGGGCCTGACGCATACCCCGAGCCGTTAAGCCATCATCCTCCGTGCCTTGCCACAGTCCGGCCACATTGGCTGCCGTCTCCCCATGTCGCACTAACACTAACTGGCTTACTCCCAAACTCATCATACGCCTCTGGGTCGCTTCCCCCATCGCTGCTCTCCTGTCATGTGGATATGGTGATCAGAACCTGTCCCTGGTCCACCTGATCGCCAGCAGCCACGTGCACCGCCTGGACCACGCCAACCTGAGGACTACTCAAATCGGTTCTCATCTTCATGGATTCGAGAACCAGCAGAACATCTCCCGCCTGTAGCTCCTGACCAGCGGTGAC
>JACIWR010000552.1 GCA_014360845.1 Anaerolineae bacterium | reverse complement strand
CCATTATCTGCAGTTGGAAAAGTGCTCCGACAGCAGGCTTAGCTCAGTGCGTCTCCCAAACAGGCTATAAAGGCTTCATGATCCACTTGACAAATCACCGCATCGCTGTTGTAATTATGCAAAGGTGTAGCGGCCGACCGCCGCTGCGTCCTGAGGGAAAGCGAAGGGCGTTGGCCTCGTGAAGGTGCTTTCAACCAGTATACCGTATAAAGTCAGCAAAAGATACGGCCTTAAACGCCAGGTGGGGTAATTTGTTGGCTACAGAATCACACAGAACCACACGGCATTACACAGAAGTTCTGGGTAGTTCAATTTTCCGGGCAAACAAGGAAGAGCGATAGTCAGGGTCGCCCAGGGAGCGAGTTGACTTTTATGCCAGTTTGGGGTATCTTTGATAGTTGAGGAGAGGGCTATGGGGGGCGAACGCAAGCGATTGGGTGATTGGGGCGAGGAACTGGCGGCTCGTTTCCTGCAGGGGCGAGGCTATGTCATTCGCGCGCGCAATTACCGCTATTCCCTGGTGGGCGAGATAGATTTGGTGGCCGAGCACGAGGGGCGGCTGGTGTTCGTCGAGGTGCGTACCAGGCGGGGCAATGCCTACGGTACCCCGGAGGAGTCTATCTCGGCGGCCAAACAAGCGCGACTTCTCCAGGTGGCCGAGGCTTATGTGCAAGAGCACAACTGGATGGGCGATTGGCAGGTGGATGTGATAGCCATCGAGTTGACGGCCCAAGGGCGGCTCTTGCGCGTTACTCATCTTCCGAATGCGGTTGGTTTGTGGTGAGCTATACTTCGCGTAGTGAACAAGAACAACGCATCGAAAATCCCCCGTTGGTGGTAATCGTGGGGCCGACGGCGGTGGGCAAGACGGCCCTCGCTCTGCATTTGGGGCCTCAGCTGTGCGCGGAAGTGGTCTCGGCTGACTCTCGCCAGGTGTACCGCGAAATGGACATCGGCACGGCCAAACCTACTCCTGAGGAACGCCGCCTGGTGCCTCATCACTTGATTGATATAGTGGCCCCTGATGAGCCCTTTGGTTTGGCCCAATATCAATCCCTGGCTTACGCGGCCATCGAGGACATCTTGTCCCGTGGGCGGTTGCCGCTTTTGGTTGGAGGGACCGGCCAATACGTGCGGGCGGTGGTAGAAGGGTGGGGCATTCCCCGCGTGCCACCCGATTGGGCTTTGCGGGAGGAACTCTACCGCCAGGCGGAGCGGGAAGGCGCGGCGGTGCTCCATGCTCGCTTGCAGGAACTGGACCCTGTCGCCGCTCAACGCATTGACCCGCGCAATGTGCGGCGAGTCATTCGTGCTTTGGAGGTGTGTCTGCACACTGGTGAGCCTATTTCCCAATTGCAACAGCGGCGTCCACCGCCGTACCGCGTTGTGCAGATTGGGCTTACCATGCCACGCCCCTCTTTGTACCAGCGCATTGATGAGCGGGTCGAGCGCATGCTGGCTGCCGGCCTTGTGGCCGAAGTGGAACGCCTGGTCGCCAAAGGATATGATTACTCCCTGCCCTCCATGTCAGGTCTGGGTTACCGGCAGATTGGGGCTTATTTGCGCGGTGAGATTTCCCTCGAAGAAGCTGTGCATTTGATCAAGCGGGAGACGCGCCGTTTTGTGCGGCAGCAGTACAACTGGTTCCGTCTGGATGATGAACGCATTCACTGGTTCGATGCGAAGGAGCGTTCCGCGGAGGAGATTGCGGCCTTTGTACAGGAGCGCTTGTTTCGCGTAGCCATAGAGGGATGAAAAGACATCGCTGCCAACGAATAAACGAATAGCGGAACGAATAAACGAGTGTCTAGTCACCTGACAGTTTGAAGATGCCATTGCAGAAAGGTGCTCCGCGCCACCCTTGGGGCAGTAGTTA
>JACIWR010000551.1 GCA_014360845.1 Anaerolineae bacterium | reverse complement strand
TCTTCCCCGTGCCCGATAGGCCCAGAAGCAGAGCACAGTCGCCGTCCGGCCCCTCGTTGGCGGAGCAGTGGAGAGGCAAGATACCCTCGCCGGGCAGGACGTAGTTCATCACCGTGAAGATGAGTTTCTTGACGCTGCCGCCATAGGCCGAGCCGTAGACCACGCCCAGCATACGGTCAAAGTCCATGGCCACGGCCATGTCCGAGGTCTGCCCGTTGGGCATTTTGCGCAATCGTCCCTCGTAGCGAGCCCGGTCTAGTTTGTTGTAAGGAACCGCCAGCAGAGTGAAGCCTCGTTGGGCAAAGATGCTGCGATCAATGTCCGGGGGCACAGGACGGAACATGTTATCGGTGAACAGCGCCGTCAAGGCCCGATCGGTGACCACGCGCACGGGTAAAGCGTAGGACGTATCCGCGCCCACCACCCGGTCCATGATGTACAGTCTGGGCTTCTGGGAAAGAGTTTGCAGGGCATCCTCGAACAACATGTCGAAGGTCGAGGGTTCCATGGGGATGTTGTTCGGCGAATCCCAGTCTATGGTGTCCTCGCTCTCCGCGCGGCGGACGATGTAGGTGTCTTTGGGGCTGCGGCCGGTGGATTCGGGCGGTGTCCACGTGGCCAGGGCCCCGTTAGCGGCAACCAAAGCCTCTTTGTTGTCCACGGCGGCCTGGATGAGGTATCTCCGCTCCAGGTTGTACAGCGCGTTGGGGTGTCGCGTCAGAAGTTGGGTCAGTCCTTGTTTGAGAGTGTTGTGTGTCACTTCTTGCCTCCTTGCAAGAGCGTTTGGGATTAGGTGTTTGGTTGTGCGGCTTTGCCAGCCGCGTTTCGGTCGGACGGTCAACCCGACCTACGGGGGTAGGACCTTGCCCGGGTTCATGATGTTCAACGGGTCCAGGGCCTGTTTGATGCGTCGTTGAACTTCCACCGAAAGCCGCCCCACTGCTCGTTCCATATAAGGTTGTTTAAGTACGCCCACACCGTGTTCGCCGGAGAGGGTGCCGCCCAGCTCCAGGGCCACGCCGAAGATCTCCCCCACCATCTGCTCGACTTTGGCCCATTGCTCTGCATCGCGCTTGTCGAAGAGGATGTTGGGGTGCAGATTGCCATCGCCGGCATGGCCGAAGACCACGACAGGAAGGCCGTGGGTTGCGCTGATGGCCTTGATACGGCGGATGGCTTCCGGGATGGCGCTGCGGGGGACGGTGATGTCTTCCCCCAGTTTGTTGGGAGCCTTGCGGGCCAGGGAGGGGGAGACGGAGCGGCGCGCTTTCCACAGCCTGTCCCGTTCCTGCTCGTCCTGGGCCACGTTCACCTGGCGGGCGCCGTTCTCCCGGCAGATGCGGCTGACCGCTTCAATCTCGCGCACCACTGTCTCCTCGTCGGCTCCGTCGGTCTCGATGATCAGCATCGCTTCCACGTCCAGGGGCAACCCCAGGCCCATGGCCTCTTCGATGCAGGCGATGGCCGTCTCGTCCATCAGCTCCAGGGTGGCGGGGACGATGCCCTCGGTGAGGATAGCGTTGACCGTTCGCGAGGCGTCATCCAGCGAAGGGAATTCGGCGCGCGCTGTGCGGACAAAGCGCGGCTTCGTGGTCAGTCGCAACAGCGCCTCGGTGATGACCCCCAGGGTCCCCTCCGAGCCGACGAACAGGGAGGTCAAATCGTACCCGACGACGTTTTTGATGGCCTTGCCACCGGTTTGCAGGATTTGTCCGTCGGGCAGGACGACGGTGAGGCCCAGCACGTAGTCCCCGGTGACGCCGTATTTCAGACAGCGGGGGCCGCCGGCGTTGCAGGCGATGTTGCCGCCAATGGTGGATTGGCGGTTGCTGGAGGGATCAGGCGGGTAGAAAAGACCCAGCTTCTCCACCTCGGCC
>JACIWR010000550.1 GCA_014360845.1 Anaerolineae bacterium | reverse complement strand
CCCGCAGGCACCGGGATGACACGCCGTCAGTTCCTGTTCCTCGGTTCCGCAGCGACCCTCACCGGCGCGCTGCTGGTCAGCTACTGGACTCTGACCAAAACCCATGTTATCAGCGCGGAACAGGGAAGCAGTGATGTGGGGAACAACGTCCTGCCGCTGAGCGAGCCAGAAAGCGCTATACCGCCCCAGCCTGAGGAAGAACAAGCCATACAGGCCCAGGGCAGCGTGGCCTGTCCGCGAGGTCTGGTCAACGACCCTTACCCCGGACAGTGCAGGCACTACACCGATAGAAACGGCGACGGTATCTGCGACTATTCCGTGCCCGGTTCCGGCGACAATCCCTCCCGGAACTAACGTTGACGGCGGGTGTGGCAACCTCGCCCTTGCTACTGGTCAGGGCGCTTGCAGCGCCCTTCTGCCGCTCAACCTGGGGCTTCGAGCCCCAGGCGAGGCCGGAGGCGATACCCCGATTATTTTCTGAAAGTCCATCAGCGCCCTTCTGCCACTCAGCCTGGGGCTTCGAGCCCCAGGCGAGGCAGCCGCGCTGACGGCGGCATTACGCCGAGATCGAATGCGATTGTGACAAAGGAAGGATAGTCATGAGTGGAAAATCCAGAAAATGGCAAAATCTGATTCTCGTCTCTCTTGTAGTGCTGTTTGTTGGACTGGGATGTAGCCTGAGCAACGTTCTGCCTCTCAATCTCCTGCCCTCGCCGGAGATTGTGTCGCCCACGGCCACGACAGCCGCGCCGTTGGTGACCCCCCTCCCCTCCAGCAGGGATTTGGAGACCACCAATGCCCTGGAAAGCCAGATTATCGCCGTGTACGAGGCGGTCAGTCCGGCGGTGGTCAACATCACCAGCCGCAGCTACACCTACGACATGTTCATGAGAGCAGTCCCCCAGGAAGGGACCGGCTCCGGGTTCGTATATGACACACAGGGGCACATCGTCACCAATTACCACGTGATCGAAAACGCCGAGGAACTGTTGGTCACCCTGGCCAATGGTCAGGTGTACGAAGCACAAATTGTCGGCACAGACCCCTCCAACGATCTGGCGGTGATTCGCATTGACGCCGGAGCAGACCTGCCGGCCCCCGTGGTGCTGGGCGATTCAGACCAGTTGCGGGTGGGACAGTTCGTCCTGGCCATCGGCAACCCCTTCGGCCTGGAACAGACGCTGACCACCGGTGTGGTGAGCGCCCTGGGCCGGGTCATCGAAAGCCCCGATGGCCGCTTCATCGGCGAGGCCATCCAGACCGACGCCGCCATCAATCCCGGCAATTCCGGCGGACCGCTGCTGGACCTGGAAGGGCGGGGCATCGGCGTCAACTCGCAGATTATCAGCACCAGCGGCACCTCCTCCGGCGTCGGCTTTGCCGTCTCGGTCAACACCGTGCGGCGCGTGGTGCCGGAGTTGATCGCCCGCGGCTACTACCCCCACCCCTGGTTGGGTACTGAGATGTTGACTCTGACCCCGGCCACAGCTAAGGTGCTCCGCGAAGCCGGGATGAACGTGCCCGTAGATAGCGGGCTGCTGGTAATCGAAACGGTGCCAGGCGGCCCGGCCGACAAAGCGGGCATCAGGGGCGGCGACCGCGTAGTGCGCATTGGCCGCTACCGGGTCCCTCTGGGGGGCGACATCATCACTGCCGTCAACGGCCAGGCGGTCGAAGACTTCCAGGACCTGACGGTATACCTGGAAACCGAAACCGTTGTGGGCGATACGGTGGAACTGACTATCATCCGCGACGGCGCGGAACAGACCGTCTCGGTGACGCTGGAAGAACGCCCCCAGTAAGTCCTGCGATCCGTTCTCTACCATTGCTGTAGGACAACTGCGAGCAGTTGTCCTACAGCAATGCTCGCCACAATAGACT
>JACIWR010000055.1 GCA_014360845.1 Anaerolineae bacterium | reverse complement strand
GGGGCGTCTCGGCTGAGAAAACCGCGCAAAAGACAGCATCTTGCCGCATGGAACGTCCCCGGGACGGGGACTTGGAGCATAGGCTGAGTAGTCACCTTTAAGAAAATAATCTACCAGTCGGGACCCTGAGGGAACCGCGACCGAGGTCGCACCTGGGGGCCTTCGGTCGGGCGTCGGCCTGCACCGACGCGGTACTGCGTCCTGGCCCGGCGAAGGGCTGCGCCCTGAGCGAAGTTGGGGTAGCCGCGCTTTCCATAGCGCGGCCGACGGCCCCCAGCACCGCGAAGGTACACTGTCGTGACCGGGGTTGCGCGGTAAGAAACCGCGCCTACCCTATTCTTCAAGGCATTTGACTGGGTATGCTGGATAAGGTATAATGCACTTCCCTGTTGCCGCTGCGCGATTGAAGGGAAACACGTTATGAGTTGGTCTATCAAACTGGGAACGATCCGAGGCATCGAGATTCGTGTACATCTCACTTTCTTCCTGATCATCCTCTGGGCAGTGGTGGAGGGCTTCACCCAACCGGGGGGCGGGTGGCATAGCGCCGTCTTTGGGGTCGTGTCCATGTGTCTTCTTTTCTTGTGCGTGGTGCTGCACGAGCTTGGCCACAGCCTGGTGACCATCCGTCTGGGCGGTCGAGTGCGGCACATTACCCTGCTGCCTATTGGCGGGGTGGCCCAGGTAGAGAGTCTCCCCCATGAGCCAGCCCAGGAGCTGTTGATAGCTCTCTCCGGCCCCGCCGTCAACTTCATCCTGGTCGCGGTTTTGACCCTGATTGCTTTACCCATGATTCGCGCCGAGATTCCCACCAGTTTGCTGACCGTGGTGCCGGCCTACCGCGCCTGGTACATTTTGCTGGTTTTCGTCTTGCGTCTGTTATTGCGCTTGCTGGATGGCATGGACTGGCGGGCGCTGGTGCTTTATCTCCTGGGGGCCAATGCCACTCTGGGCTTGTTTAACTTAATCCCCGCTTTTCCTCTGGATGGCGGTCGGGTGCTGCGGGGCTTGTTGGCTTTACGCCTGGATTATCTGCGGGCCACGCGCATCGCTATCCACGTGGGGCAGGTGTTGGCGATTATCCTGGGGTTGGGCGGACTTCTGGCGGCCAACTGGATGCTGGTGTTGATAGCGGTGTTCATCTTTTTCAACGCCGCACAAGAAGGGCGCGCGGTTCAGGCCAAGGTCATTTTGAGCAGTTTGCGGGTGGGGCAGGCCTTCAACAGCCGGGCGCCAATCTTGTCTCCTCTGCACTCGCTGGCCCATGTGTTGGACGTGGCTTCTCGCCTGCGCCAGGTGAATTTCCCGGTGATGCAGGGACCGCGCCTGGTGGGCCTGCTGACTCAAGACGATGTGCTGGCCGCCTTGCATCGCTATGGAGTAGAGGTGAAGGTAGGCCGTGTGATGCGGCGTCGGTTCCCCATTGTCCACCCTACGGATACCTTGCTCCACGCGCAGCGACTCATCATGCAGTCGGGCCTGCGCGCTCTGCCCGTGGTGGAGGGCAATGTGGTTCTGGGGCTGATCAGCTTGCAGGACATTAATACCGCCTATCTTCTCTCCATCTCCCCCCGGTCGAGCTAAGAGTCTCATCGCATGGACGACCTGTCATGACCTGGCTTACGCGCAAGATCGTAGACTTTCTCAGCTATCTTTCACATTGGTATTACACTCGCAAATACGGGGCCATTGCCACCCGCATTGGCCGTGACCTGGGTCGAGAAGCCCCGGATCGTCGGGGCTTTATCATTGTGCAGGTGGATGGCCTGGCTTATGATTACTTGTTGGAAGCGATGCAGCAGGGGTATATGCCTCATCTGCACCGTCTTTGGCAGCGTGGCCATCTGCGGTTGGCGCGTTGGCGCTGTGGCTTGCCCAGCACCACGCCCGCCGTGCAGGCAGGGATAATGTTCGGTAACAACTACGACATCCCGGCTTTTCGCTGGTATGAGAAAGACACGCGCACTTCCATGCATACCAAAGTGCCTTTCGTGATGAGAGCGATTCAAGATCGCATCTCCCAGGGTCGGCCTGGCATTTTACGGGGCGGCTCCAGCTATGTGAACATGATAGATGGGGATGCCAGATTGGCCCTTTTCACCCTCAGCGCTATGGGAGGACAGCGTTTCTTCGAGAATGTGCGCGGCTTTGGTTTCTTGTTGCTGTTTCTGCTCAGCCCCTGGCGCGTCTTTCGCGTGGTGGTGCGCTCCACCTGGGATTACCTGGTGGACCTGGGAAGGCGGATAGTGGGGCTGTTTGTCCCCGGTAGCTACCAGCCTTTTGATGTGATCTCTCCTTTTCTGATGATTCTCACCAACGTCGTTCTGCGCGAAATTCAAACCTTCAGTGCCATGATTGACATCTACCGTGGTATGCCGGTCATCTACACCAACTACTACAGCTACGACGAGGTCGCTCATCACTTTGGCGCGTCGAGCCGGGAGGCCTTTAACGCGCTGCGGGGCATTGATCGCCAGATTCGCCAGATTGATCGCATTCGCACTCAATATCGCCGTCGTGAGTATGACCTCTACATCCTCGCCGATCATGGGTTGACGCCAGCGGTGCCCTTTCAGAAAAAGTACGGCCAGAGCCTGGGCCAGTTTATCGCTCAGGAGCTTGGTGAGGGGCTGTTCATGGATGAACGGTGGGGTGACGAGCGCCAGTGGGCCACCAAAGCCCAGTTTCTGATCCAGGAGCTGGCGGGTATTGAGGCCCGGCTTTCCCGGCGGGGAGCGGCTTTGCTGCGCCTGATCCGTCAATATGTGGAGGACCGCATCCCTCTGGATACAGAGGAGATGCCCTGGGACCTCTCCAGACGCAGCGATGTGGTCGTGCGGAACTCCGGCTCTCTATCCCATGTCTACTTCAACGTCTCCCCGCAACCCATGGACCTCAGCGCCATTGCGCTGATATACCCGACCCTCCTACGCACTCTGATCGAGCACGAGGGTATCGGTTGGGTAGTGGGACGCGAACATGGTGAGACGGTGATTATGAGCAAAGAGGGCACGCGCACAATGAACGAAGGGAGTGAAATCCAGGGACGCGATCCGCTGGCCTCTTTGCCGGAGCCGGAGTACGCGGCGGCGCAACTGCACCGCTTGGCCAGTTTCCCGCACAGTGGTGACCTGATCCTCTTAGGGGCTTGGGACCCGGAGACGGGGGTCGTGGTCTCGTTCGAGGACCAGGTGGCCAGCCATGGCGGGTTGGGTGGCCCGCAGGATTACCCCTTTTTGATGTACCCGTCCGAGGTGGAGATGGATGTGGAGAGCATCGTCAACGCTACGGACCTGTATGCTCACTTTGTGCGTACCTATAAGCCCTTTGCCGCGGAAGGTGAGCCCTTGCTCCAATAGCAGTTGGTTGCCGTCAGCGCCTGGTCCGAGGCGGGGGGCTCGATCTCGCGGAGTTCAACTCTGCGAGTCGGGCCCGTGGCCCGACGCGGATGCGGCGGGGCATGGCCCCGTCCTACCCAGTCCAGCCCCATCCGATTCGTGAAATATAGAGCAACACATTTGCCCTTGTGCTTTATTTGTGATATAATACCCCTCCAAGTGGGGGAGTCCTGCCACGCTTTACGCGATGCTCAGGGTGGTTTCCCCGCGAATCCTCGTAAGAGCTCCATTATCCAATAGCCTGGAGGGAAGAGTGCGGTCTTACTGTCTTGGTGACTCTTGTGCGGTTTTGGTTCATCCTTGGTCCAAATCCGCCTCACGCCATGGTCCGCCTCCACGCCCTTCGCTGTCCCCTTTTCTTTGTTCCTCTGTTGTGCAGTCTGACGAAGTTCTCCTTTGGCGTCATCAAGCAGGCGATGTGCCTGTCCATCGTTCAGGTTGACCTCATTTCAGCAAAGGCATAAAGCAAAGGAGCGAGAGTTAATGACCGAAAGTCTGACAGCCAAACCAGTGACCACTTTTCTAGATGAGCTTGCCAGTTCTGCGCCTGCCCCAGGTGGAGGAAGTGTGGCCGCGCTGGCGGGTGCCTTGGGTGCTGCTTTGGTGAGCATGGTGTGCAATCTGACGATTGGCAAGAAGAAGTACGCCGATGTCCAAGATGACATCCAGGCTCTATTGGAACAGTCCGAGGCGCTCCGTCACGAACTGGTGGATCTGTTGGAGGCGGATGTACGGGTGTACACCTCGGTATCCAAGGCGTACAAGATGCCTCGTGAGACCGAGGAGGAAAAAGCTGCCCGGCGGGAGGCCATCCAGGCCGCATTGAAGGACGCCACCGAGGTGCCCATGAAGGTCGCCGAGGCCTGCGTGAAAATTCTGGATCTGTGTACACCGGCGGCGGAGAAGGGCAACGTGAACGCGGTTAGCGATGCCGGCGTCGCCGCCTTGATGGCCGAAGCCGCGTTACGCAGTGCTGCTCTCAATGTGCTGATCAACCTGGGGGCCATCAAGGACGAGGAATTCGTCCGCCGGGAAAGGGCTCGCCTGGACGCGCTGTTGGCAGGCAAGTCCGCGCTGAAGGATGAAATCTACGAGCTGGTGGTAGAGAAGCTCTAAACTTTGCGGGGATAATTCTTCCGAGGGAGGTAAGATGACTGCAACCATTCTCGATGGCCGTGCCCTGGCCACAACCTTGCGCGGCGAGCTTGATGAAGGGGTAGCCGCTTTCAAGGATAAATACGGCATCACGCCGACCATCGCCGTCGTGCGCGCCGGGGAGGACCCGGCGTCGGTAAGCTACGCGAAAATGATTCAAAAGACTTTCGATAAGCGAGGAATGGGCTTTCAACTGCACACTCTGCCGGAAACGGCCAGCCAGGATGAGATTGTGGCCCTGGTTGCTCGCCTGAACGCCGATGAGAGTGTGCACGGGATCATGGTCCAGGAACCTCTGCCCAAGGGCATTGACGAGGCCGTGGTGAAAGATGCCCTCTCTCCGGACAAGGACGTGGATGGGGTACACCCGGTCAACGCCGGTCGCCTGGCTCAGGTGTCCCCGGTGGGACGCCCGCCGATGGTCGGTCCTTTCTTTGTGCCGGCCACCCCGGCCGGCGGCATGGAAATTCTCAAGCGTTACAACGTGGAAATCCAGGGCAAGCACGCGGTGGTGGTGGGCCGGTCCAACATCGTGGGCAAGCCGATGGCTCTGCTCCTGCTGCGAGAAAACGCTACGGTGACGGTGTGCCACTCGCGGACAGAGGACCTGGCCGGGGTCTGCCGTACCGCCGATATTTTGTGTGCTGCTGTGGGGCGGGCCAAGATGATTAAGGGCGACTGGATCAAACCCGGGGCGGTAGTCATTGACTTCGGCGTGAATTTCGTGGAAGGCCAGATGTGCGGCGACGTGGATTTCGATGAGGCAGTGGAAGTAGCCGGGATGATCACTCCCGTGCCCGGCGGTACCGGCCCGATGACCAACTTGATGCTTGCTCTAAATGTGTTAGAAGCCGCACGGCGACAAGTGGGATAGCTGAGCTGTGTGCAGCGTCATTGCCGGGCGCGAAGTGCTGGCGCCGTCGTCGTTGTGCCAGATTGGAGCACAGAGAATGACTGCGCTGCGTCCGCAATGACGGAAACCGGCCTGACGGGGACCATGGCGTGTGTTGTGATCGGTCAATAGCTGATCAATACATAAAATCATCAATTGAAGGAGGAACCAATGATCGTAGACGTGAAATCGCCTGTACCTAGCGACATCGAGATCGCCCAGGCGGCCCGACTCCGACCCATCCTTGAGGTGGCGGCCGACGTAGGTCTAACCGAGGACGATCTTGATCTGTTTGGCAAGTACAAGGCCAAGGTTCATCTGGATGTGCTGGAGCGCATGAAGGATGTCCCCAATGGCAAGTACATTGACGTAACCGCCATCACCCCTACACCTCTGGGCGAGGGGAAGACGACGACCACCTGCGGTCTGAGCCAGGCATTGCACTATATCGGCAAGAAGGTGTTCACCTGCATCCGCCAGCCCTCGCAGGGTCCTACCTTTGGTATCAAAGGTGGTGCGGCTGGGGGCGGTTACTCGCAGATCGTGCCCATGGAGGACTTCAACCTGCACCTCACCGGGGACATTCACGCCGTGGGTGCGGCCAATAACCTGCTGGCCGCGGCCATTGATGCGCGAATCATGCACGAGGACCGATTGAGCGATGAGGGGTTGGCCAAGGCCCTCTGCCCGAATGATGAATTCACCCCCTGGATGCGAAAGCGCCTGGCGAAGCTGGGCATTAAGGCCGACAAGCCCTCCGACCTCACTCCTGAGGAGCGCCGCCGCTTCTTCCGGTTGGATATTGATCCCTATTCCATCACCCTGAACCGCGTCATTGACGTCAACGACCGCGCCATCCGTAACGTGATTGTCGGTTTGGGCACCAAGGCCGATGGTCGGCCTCGCCAGACGGGCTTCGACATCACTGTGGCCAGCGAGGTGATGGCTATCCTGATGATGGCCACCAGCCTGCGAGACCTGCGCGAGCGCATTGGGCGCATGGTCATCGGTACGGACAAGAACAAGAACGCCGTCACCGCCGAGGATTTGGGCGTGGCTGGTGCGATGACCGTTCTGCTCAAGGATGCTCTCATGCCCAACTTGATGCAGACCCTGTCCGGCAGCCCGGCCTTCGTGCACACCGGTCCCTTCGCCAACATCGCCCCCGGTAACTCCTCGGTCATCGCCGACATGATTGGCATTAAGCTGGCCACCGGCGGTTACCTGGTTACCGAGTCCGGCTTTGGCGCTGACATCGGCATGGAGAAGTTCTTCGACATCAAGTGCCGCACCAGTGGCCTCATCCCCAACTGCGTGGTCCTGGTGGCGACGGTGCGCGCCCTCAAGATGCACGGTGGTGGTCCTAAAGTCGTGGCCGGTATACCTCTCGACAAGGCCTACACCGAGGAGAACCTGGAGTTGGTGGAGAAGGGCGTGGCCAACCTGGAGGCCAACATCAAGATCGCGCTCAAGTTCGGTATCCCGGTGGTGGTGGCCATCAACAAGTTCAACACCGACACCGAGAAAGAGATTCAGATCGTCAAAGAGGCCGCCCTGGCCGCCGGTGCTGAGGCCGCTTGCGTTTCCGAGCATTGGGCCAAAGGCGAGGAAGGGGCCGTGGAGCTGGCCGAAGCGGTGGTAGCTGCTTGCGAGAAGCCCAGCAACTTCAAGTTCTTGTATCCGCTGGATATTCCCATCAAGGACAAGATTGAGACCATCGCCACGGAGATTTACGGGGCCGATGGGGTGGATTACACGGCTGAGGCCGAGCGCAAGATCAAGCTCTACACCGAACTGGGCTACGATAATCTGCCCATCTGCATGGCCAAGACCCACCTCTCCCTCTCGCACGACCCGACCTGGAAGGGCGTGCCCAAGGGCTACCGCCTGCCGGTGCGCGACATCCGGGCCTCGGTGGGTGCTGGCTTCCTGTATCCGCTGTGTGGGGCCATGCGCACCATGCCCGGCCTGCCCTCTCGACCGGTTTTCATGGACATTGACATTGACCTGGAGACCGGCAAGGTGGTGGGGTTGTCATAGTGTGTGTTTCCCAAGCGGGGGGTGTTATGCCCCCCGCTTTCCTGTCATTATCTGTTTGTGATTTCCGTAAGTTGGGGTAGCCGCGCTTTCCATAGCGGCCCGACGGCCCCTCCCAGCTTTGTAATTTCCGTAAGGCAGGCTTAAGCCTGTTTTACTTGCCAGGTTTTACAGGCACACGGGTCTGTGGTATAATCAGCACGGTGATTTATAGACTGTAATCGGCGTACGCCGGAAGATGATATTCACTTAATGGGATCGGCCATATCGGCTGAAAAAGATGGAGGAGGTAACATAGCCGTGGAGAAAACCGTTCTGAACGTACCGAAAATGTACGCGGACCATCATGTACAGGCTGTGCGCAATGCCTTGCTGCAACTAGACGGCGTCGAGGAAGTCATGGCCAGCAGCGCTTTCAAACGCGTCGTCGTGGGCTACGATCCGGCTCGCCTGAGCCAGGACGCTATCGAAGAGGCCTTGCGAGCAGCGGGTTACGGACCAGGTGAGGATTGGGAACTTCCTACCCCGCCGGAAGGGAAGGAAGACGACTCTCCCTGGTTCAAAGTAATCCAGCGCATTACGCAGACCAATATGCTGGACCTGCAAATGTCTGGAGATTTCCGGAAGTACTAGTCGCTGACAGCGTATCCGAGTAGTTAGTTTTCAGTTGTGTAAAGTGAAGGAGAGAATCAATGGCGAAGGAAAGAAGCATAGACCCGGCAGCTTGTGAAATATTGGAAGTTACCGAGTCTGAGGGTATTTCTACTGCTTTTAGCCGTGCCGAGGCGATGAAGCCCTGTCCTATTGGCAGCAAAGGCGCTTGTTGTAAGCTTTGCGCCATGGGCCCCTGTCGCCTGACCAAAGAGGGGCAGACGGGTATCTGCGGGGCCACCATTGAGACGGTCGCTGCCCGTAACTTTGCGCGTATGGTGGCAGCGGGTTCCTCGGCCCACTCGGACCACGGGCGGGATATGGCTTTGACGCTTTTGGCGGCGGCACGAGGCGAGGCCCCCGACTACGAGATTCGCGACGAGAAGAAGCTTTTGGAAGTAGCGCAACTCCTGGGGGTGCAAACCCAGGGTCGCGAGACCATGGAAATCGCCGAAGAAGTGGCCGAGGTGGCCTTGGCTCAGTTTGGACAGCAGCAAGGGGAGATTATCTATCTCCAGCGGGCTCCCAAGAAGCGCCAGGAGATATGGCGCAAGCTGGGTATCGCGCCGCGGGGCATTGATCGCGAGGTGGTAGACATCATGCACCGCACTCACGCGGGCAACGATCAGTGGTACGAGAGCCTGCTGATGGCCTCCCTGCGCACCGCCCTGGCTGACGGGTGGGGTGGCTCGATGCTCTCCACCGACATCACCGACATCCTCTTCGGTTCGCCGGTGCCCCTGGTGGCCCGCTCGAATATGGGAGCCCTCAGCGAGGATGAGGTCAACATCATCGTCCACGGCCACGAACCAGTCCTCTCGGAGATGATCCTGGTGGCGGTCAACGATCCAGAGATGATCGAGTACGCCAAGTCCAAGGGAGCCAAAGGCATCAACCTGGGTGGCATCTGCTGCACGGCTAACGAGACGCTGATGCGCCAGGGAGTGCCCACTATTGGCAACTTCCTCAGCCAGGAGCTGGCCATCACCACGGGCGCTATCGAGCTGATGGTGGTAGACATCCAATGCATCATGCAGGCTCTGGCTCCTCTGTCCAAGCAATTCCACACCATCCTGGTCACCACCTCCCCCAAGGCGCACATCGAGGGCGCTACCCACGTGGAATTTGACGAGCACCATGCCCTGGAGATCGCCAAGAAGATCGTGAAGATGGGCATTGACAATTTCGCCAATCGCGGGAAGACGCGCATTCCGGGCAAGGTCAATCACCTCATAGCCGGCTTCTCCCACGAGTACATCAACTACGCCTTGGGCGGCTTCTATCGCGGTTCTTTCCGCCCTCTGAACGACGCCGTCATCCAGGGGCGGTTGCGAGGAGTGGCGGGTGTGGTGGGCTGCAACAACGCCCGTACCTGCCACGATTACGCCCATGAGTACATCGTGCGCGAATTGATCAAGAACGACGTCTTGGTGGTGATGACCGGCTGTGGCGCTATCGCCTGCTCCAAGTACGGGCTCCTCTCGCCGGAGGCGGCGGAGTTGGCCGGACCGGGCCTGCGGGAGATTTGCGAGGCGGTGGGTATCCCACCGGTGCTGCATCTGGGTAGCTGCGTGGACAATACCCGCATCCTCACCGTGCTCAGCCAGATGGCCACCGAGGGCGGATTGGGCGAGGACATCGCCGACATCCCCGGTGTGGGCTTCGCTCCGGAGTGGATGAGCGAGAAGGCCATCTCCATCGGCTGTTACTTCGTGGCTTCCGGTGTGTACACCATCTTCGGCAGCGAGTCGCCGGTGGGCAACAGCCCTGTCGTGGATCGTTTTATCAGCGAGGGCTGGGAAGAGCGTGTGGGCGGCAAGCTGGAGTTCATCCCCGATCCCCAAGAGGCCGTGCGCAAGGCTTTGGAGCACATTGACAAGAAGCGGGCGGCCCTGGGGCTGGTGGAATACGACCCCACTCGCTTCGGGCAAAGTGGTGACCGCCTCATGCGCCAGTTCATCGAAGCCATGGAAGCCGGCTTGCCGGTCAGTCCTTACAGTGCGAAGATTCCCGATCCGTCGAAGAAGTGATCGCTGCAGGAGCTTTTCAAGGAGGAAAATAAATGTCTCGATATATCGCCACTGCTGCTATTCGTGGTGCGAACCGGATAGTGAAAGAGGCAGAAGACCTGCTGCAAAAAACCATCCAGGAACTGGGTCCCGATACCCCTGTCCAGTTCACCAACACGGCTTACTATCTGCCCGTGATCTTGGGCTTCACCGGTATCGAAGTGTCCAAGGTGGGGGATTTGAGCCCTGTGCTGGAGATCGCCAAATCGCTGCTGCACCCCGAACCCGGTGAGCATCTCTGGTTGCCTTACCTGGGCGAGACGCTGGACTGTGGCGTGGCTACGCTCCTGGCCGAAGAGGCCATTGAGGGACTTCGTTTCGCTCGCGGTGAGCAGCCGGAACCGATACCCGGCTTGCAGCTCACCGGCACCAGCTTCACCAGTCCGGATGAGGGCGGGGAGGGGAATGGCGGTTACGCCAACGGCCCCATTGACGACATCCAGTTGCGTTCCTGGGGTATCCAACTCGTGGACGGGCGTATGCCCGGCTTCGCTGCCATCGTCGGCGCGGCCAAGTCCAACGAGGCGGCGGTGCAGATCGTGCGCGAGTTGCAGCAGCGCAACATTCTCATCTTCCTCTCCGGTAACGTCAACGGGCGCAGCATCATCCACCAGCTTATGGAAGAAGGGGTGGAGATGGGCTACGACACCTACATCGTACCCTTCGGCACCGATACCATCTCCGCCATCTACGCTCTGGGCTTTGCTACCCGCGCCGCGCTGGCCTTCGGCGGTCTGAAGGGCGGGCAGATCCGGGAGATACTGCTGTACAACAAGTATCGCACCTTCGCTTTCGTGCTGGCCCTGGGCGAAGTGGATGACTTGAAATACGCCACCGCAGCCGGAGCCATCTCCTACGGCTTCCCGGCCATTGCCGACACCGTTATCCCCCAGATTCTGCCCACCGGTATCACCTCGTACGAACACGTCATCTCCATGCCCTTCGACGACATCGAGGGCAAGGACGACTCAGAGAAGGCCAAGCGCCTGGTGCAGCGCTGTCTGGAAGTGCGCGGGGTCAAGGTCAAGATCACCGAGGTGCCCATCCCCGTGCCCTACGGAAGCGCCTTCGAGGGCGAGCGAGTGCGGCGGGCCGACATGCGCGTCGAGTTCGGCGGCAAGAATTCCCGCGCCTTCGAGTACCTGAAGATGAGTCCTATGGACGAGGTGGAAGACGGCAAGATCGAGGTCATCGGCCCCGGCTTCGAGGACGTCGAAGTGGGCGGTTACATGGACCTGGGTATCGTAGTCGAAGTGGCGGGCCGCAAGATGCAGGAGGATTTCGAGCCCGTGTTGGAGCGCCAGATTCACTACTTCATCAACGGTGCTTCGGGCATCCAGCACATCGGTCAGCGCGATATCGCCTGGATTCGCATCAGCAAGGCCGCCGCCGACAAGGGATTCAACCTGGAGCACTTCGGTAAAATCCTCCACGCCCGCTTCCACGCCGACTTCGGAACCATCGTGGACAAGGTGCAGGTCACCATCATCACCGAGCCGGAGCTATACGCTCAGTGGTTGGAGAAAGCGCGCGAGGCTTATGACTTCCGCAACAAGCGCCTGGCCGAGATGACCGACGAGAGCGTGGATACTTTCTATAGCTGCGTTCTCTGCCAGAGCTTCGCCCCCGATCACGTCTGCGTCATCAGCCCGGAGCGCCTGGGCTTGTGTGGCGCTTACAACTGGCTGGACTGCAAGGCTTCTCACCAGATCAATCCCACCGGCCCCAACCAGCCCATCGTCAAGGGCGAATGCGTTGATCCGGTCAAGGGCTACTTCACGGGAGTCAACGAGTATGCCAAGCAGGCCTCCCACGGCACGGTGGAACAAGTGGCCATGTACTCCATCATGGAGAACCCGATGACGGCCTGTGGCTGCTTCGAGTGCATCATGATGCTCATTCCCGAGGCCAACGGCTTCATGATCGTCTCCCGTGAGGACCCCAGCATGACGCCGGCGGGGATGACTTTCTCCACCCTGGCGGGCATGGCCGGCGGTGGATTGCAGACCCCTGGCGTGATGGGCATCGGCAAGTATTACCTAACCAGCAAGAAGTTCATCTCTGCCGAGGGCGGCTTCAAGCGCGTGGTGTGGATGTCCAGCTTCCTCAAGGAGAGCCTGGCCGAGGAGCTCAAGGCCGTCTGCGAGCGGGAGGGCGATCCTGACCTGCTGGACAAAATCGCCGATGAGCGGGTGGCGACCACCGTGGAAGAGTTGTTGCCCTTCCTGGAGGAGAAAGGCCATCCGGCGCTGACCATGCCACCGTTGTTCTAGCTTGTGATGTGAAACGCGGAGTATCCTCTCGATAAATCGGGGGTATTGGTTTATCGTGCCCTGGATGTATCACCGTTTTCGATTTCTTCTGATCTCGCGGAGTTAAACTCCGCGAGATCAGAACTCCGCAAGATAGAAAAGAACGGGACAGTGGCTCGTTTGCTGTCCCGCAATTACGCTGCGGGGCTAGGAGGGTGGCTCGCGGAGCACAACTCTGCGAGAGCGGAGGATTGGTCCAGCAGGCTATTACCGA
The DNA here is from genome assembly GCA_014360845.1 of Anaerolineae bacterium. GTDB lineage: Bacteria > Chloroflexota > Anaerolineae > JACIWR01 > JACIWR01 > JACIWR01. The sequence continues at coordinate 2,609 of JACIWR010000055.1, read as the reverse complement.
TCCGGGAGGCCAGATATGGCGGAGACAACAGTAGGCGATATTATGCATAAGGGTGTCATCGCCTGCAGGCCAGACGCTCCTTTGCAAGAGGTGGTACGCATCGTGGCCGATACCGATGTACACGCCATCATCGTCGTGGATGAAAATGGAGAGGTGCGCGGCATCATCTCTCACTTCGACCTGATTAAGTGCTATGGCACTGACTTGCAGGAGCGGAAGGCGGAAGACATCATGACCCCCGATGTGATTGACGTCGCGCCCACGGTGCCCGTGTCCGAGGCGGTGAAGTTGATGGTGGAGCACGACATCCATCGCTTGCTGGTCACCGAGATGACGCCCTCCGGGAAAAGGCCGGTGGGGGTGCTTTCCACCACCGACGTGGTGAAGGATATGCGCGGGGCTCGCTGGGTGTGGTACATGGGCTAGTCAGGTGGCGGCTTTTCTCAGGAGTGATGGTCGCCTGGCAGCCGTAGATGTTGAGGCGTAGAATACCGGTTGACGGCGCAGATGTCCCATCTGTGAAACGTCCGTCGTGCTTATAATCATGAAGTGAAGGAGATTGCTCATGCCTGTCACAGTCGAAATTCCCACAGAAAAATGGACGGGTTCTGTGCGAGAGGTGACGATAGGTGCCACCGCGGATCAAGGCGGAACCCGGGCCAAGACGGTCACCGTAGGTGGCGAAACCTCTTTACCTTTCCTGCATTTTGAGGGCCAGTACCCTCATCCTCCTGCCGTTGCCGTTGAGATTCAGGATAGTTACCCCGAAGACTGGTCCCCTCTCCTGTTGGAGGCCTGGGGAGATGCGGTCAAAGATCCGGCGGCGTGGGCGAAGAAGGCCGAGGAGGCCGGCGCAGACCTTATCATGCTCAAGTTGCGAGGAACGGATAGCTCCGGGGCGGAGACGACCGCCGAGCAAGCGGTAGCCGTCGTCAAAGCGGTGCTGGAGGCGACGGGGCTGCCCCTCATCGTGCGCGGGCCGGGCCAGGCCGAATTGGACAACGAACTGCTGGTGGCCGTGGCCGAGGCGGCCAGCGGGGAGCGCATCGCCCTCGGCCTGTGCGAGGACAAGAACTATCGCACCATCGTCGCCGCGGCCCTGGCTCACAATCACCTGGTCATCGCCAGCACCCCCATTGACGTGAACCTGGCCAAACAGCTCAACATCCTGATCAGTGACATGAATTTGCCCCTGGATCGCGTGCTGATGGACCCCACCACCGGTGCTCTGGGCTACGGTCTGGAGTATTCTTACTCGGTGATGGAGCGGTTGCGCCTGGCCGCTTTGCAGGGCGATAGCATGACCCAGCAGCCAATGATCAACTTCGTCGGCGAAGAGTCTTGGCGACAGAAGGAATCCAAGGTTGGCGAGGGCGTGCCGGCGGAGTGGGGCGATTGGCGCAAACGAGCTGTCACCTGGGAGGCGACGACGGCCATTGCCCTGCTGAACTCCGGGTCCGATATTGTCGTGTTGCGGCATCCGGACAATGTGCCCGCCGTCAAGACGGCTATTGCGAAGTTGATGGCTTCCTGACCCCCTTTCCTGGTAAGGGTGAACGACAGTGAACTATCTGACTTTGGCCGTCGGATTACTCCTGGTAGGCATCAGCGTGTTAAGCGTGTACAAACCGAACTGGGTCTGGGGCCGCCCTCCGGCGGGCCTGACGCGGGCCCAGTTGCGCCGGGTGATCCGCCGTCGCCAAATCGGTACGATAGCTTACTTCGTGACCGGAGCTTTGCTCGTGATATTGAGTGCTCGATGAGTTCCGAGATACCCCTCAGCTTTGCTCAACGTTTAAGGAGAGACTATTATGGGACTTTCTGGTCTAGAAATCTACAAGTTATTGCCCAAAACTAACTGCAAGGATTGTGGTTTCCCCACTTGTCTGGCTTTTGCCATGAAGCTCTCACAGAAGCAGGTGGAGCTGTCCGCGTGTCCTCATGTCTCGGAGGAAGCCAAGGCCGCCTTGGCTGCTGCCTCAGCGCCGCCTATTCGCCTGATCACCGTGGGCAGCGGCGATAACAAGGTGGAAGTGGGCAACGAGACGGTGATGTTCCGCCACGAGAAGACTTTCTACCATCCGCCGGGCGTCTTCGTGCGGGTCAAGGACTCTCAGCCGCTGGCGGAGGTGGAGGAGACGGTAGCGAAAGTGGATGGCTACTCCGTGGAGCGGGTGGGCTTGCAACTGCGATTCGATGGCGTCGCGGTGCAGAGCGTTTCCGGGCAGGCGGATACCTTCGCCGCTTGCGTGGAGGCGGTCAAGAGCAAGACGCAGCTCCCGCTCATTCTCATGGCCGATGATCCGGCGGTGATGAAGGCCGGCCTGGAGAAGCTCGACGGCGCGAATCCGCTGCTATACGCCGCCACGGCGGATAACTGGGAAGCGATGGCCGCTCTGGCCAAGGAGTACCAGGTCCCGCTGGTGGCCGCTGCTCCGAATGGAGACCTCAACGCCCTGGCCAATCTGACCGAGCAAATCAAGGGCGCGGGCGTGGAGGACATCGTCCTCGATCCTGGCGCGAGGGGCTTTGCCGACTCCCTGGCCGCCCTCACCCAGATTCGCCGCCTGGCGCTGAAGAAGAACTTCCGTCCCCTGGGCTATCCTGTC
>JACIWR010000549.1 GCA_014360845.1 Anaerolineae bacterium | reverse complement strand
GTTGCCTATCGAGTTGGTTTGTCGTCGTTCTACCTTGGGAGATTTAGCGCCGGAGGAGCCTGCTTGAGCGAGTAGTGGAATCCGGTTCCAAAGAAAAACGACAAGGGGAGCAGATTTGGGAGGATCGGCAGCCCCTTGTCGTGCCCGGTCAGGAGCGCCACCCCAGACGCGGTGTGGGTCGTGCGTCTATGGGGGTGTATTGTCTCCTGGACCGCGTAAGATTATAGCACAATTCGTCTTTGTTGAAAAGTGGAATCGAGGCACTGTCTATGTTCATCGCTTTCTTGAATCCCCAGGGGAATTTCGATCCTCAAGACAGCTACTGGGCCCAGCATCCCGATTTCGGCGGGCAATTGGTGTACGTCAAAGAAGTAGCTCTGGCCCTGGCCCGGTGGGGACACCGGGTGGACATCATCACGCGGCAGATTGTGGACCCCGATTGGCCGGAGTTCGCGGCTCCGCTGGATGCGTATCCCGGTTACGATAATGTGCGCATTGTACGCATTCCCTTCGGTGGGGAGCGGTTTTTGCTGAAGGAGGAGTTGTGGCCCTATTTGGGCACCGAGTTCGCGCCGCGCATTGTTGATTTCTACCGTCAGGAAGGGCGTTTCCCGGACGCCATGACCGCCCATTACGCCGATGGCGGGCTGACGGCTTCAGTTGTGCAACAGGCCACGGGCATTCCCTTCACTTTCACTCCCCACTCCTTGGGCGCGCAGAAGATGGAGAAGCTAGGAGCCATGTGGGAGAATCTGGCTCAGTTGGACGCGCGTTTCCACTTTGCGCGGCGCATCACCGCTGAACGCATTGCCATGAGTCATGCCAGCGTGTGCACGGCCAGCACGGCCCAGGAGCGATTTGAGCAGTACGCTCACCCGGCCTATCGGGGAGCCGTTGACGTGCACGATGAGCGGCGGTTGGTGGTCATCCCCCCTGGAGTTAACCTCCGCGTGTTTGACAAAGAGGCCTGCGATGCGGCGGAGGAGGCGACGCGGGACAAAATCCGCTCTAAACTGGCCCGCGATATCGCGCCGGGACGACGTCATCTGCCGCTGATCCTGGCCTCCAGTCGTCTGGATGTGAAAAAGAATCACATTGGGTTGGTGCGAGCCTTTGCCGCAAGCAGCCAGTTGCAAGCCAAAGCCAATTTAGTCTTGATCACCCGCGGCCTGGACAATCCGCTGCTGGACTACAGCCAGGCCGATGAGAAGGCCAAAGAAGTGCTGGCCGAGATTATGGAGGTGGTGGAGGGAAGCCAGTTACAGGGTAAGATCAGCCTCTTTTCGCTGGACAGTCAGGGCGAGTTGGCAGCTGCCTATCGTTATCTGGCAGAGAGGCGGTCCGTTTTTGCTTTGACCACTTACTACGAGCCCTTTGGTCTGGCCCCGTTGGAGGCCATGGCCGCCGGCCTGCCGGCCGTGGTCACGCAAAACGGCGGCCCGTCGGAGAGCTTGCGCGAAGGCGATGAGGAGTTCGGCGTTTTGGTGAACCCCTTCGATCCGGCTGATATTGCGCGCGGTTTGCTGCGCGTGTTAAGTGATGAGGCGACCTGGCAGCATTATGCTGAAGCCGGTCGTCGCCGCGTGCATGAGCGCTATACCTGGGAGGGTACTGCCCGGGCCTTTGAGAGGGTGTTGACAGGCATCACCTCTGATCCGCCCCACCCGCCGCGACCGATTGGATTGCCTATCCACCCTTATTTCTTGCAGCCACTCCCTGAGAACGACATCCCACTGGAGGAACTGGCTGAGCTGTTCTTTCGAGGAGAAGGCGCATTATGACCTGGCAGATACCTGAGGGGGACATTGATGTTTTGTCCGTGGGTGAGGCGCTGGTGGATTTCATCTCCATTGAAGCGGTGGATGGGCTGGATCAGGCGGACGGGTTCTG
>JACIWR010000548.1 GCA_014360845.1 Anaerolineae bacterium | reverse complement strand
GTAGTCGAAGGATGCCCCTTCGACTCCGCTGCGCTCCGCTCAGGATGCCCCCTCGTGGCCGCGAGGCTGCTTCGGGGCCTCTTGCACCCTGCGCAGCGACACTTGGGCAAAACTGTCGGGTAGCTAAATTTGGAAACAGAGGAGTGGGGCAGGTAGCCTGCCCGAGCAGCCTGGAAAAGTCGCCTTTGATTCCCCTCGATACCTCCTGGTGTGGAAATCAGCTCCCTCTGTTTTTCCTGCTTGTTTCTTGGCCCGGGCGGCTTCTCTGTCAACGAATATCCAATGAATAAGCGAATAGACACGGCGATGGTCATTCGTTTGTTCGTTCCACCATTCGTTGCCAGTATGCTACCCGATTAAAGTGCCAACCTGTTCTGAACCATCCCCGCGTGTTTATCCGCAAAATTTACTCTGAATTTACTTCCCATTGGGGCAATTTGCTATATAATGGTGATAAATCATCACCGCTTATTATCGCCAGTACAATCGGTTCATGTCTGATGATGGTTTAGTGGCTTGTTCTATCGGGGCACATTTTTTTGCGAGAGGGCATCATGTCGCCAGAAGCGCTTCTGAACGTGAAAGAAGTCGCCGAGTTCTTGCGGGTGAATACCAATACCGTCTACGTTTGGGCGCGACAGGGACGGTTGCCGGCGATTAAGATTGGGCGAAGCTGGCGGTTCAGGCGCTCCGACCTAGAGGCCTGGTTGGAGAAGCACAGGCAAAGCGGCAGCGTAGACGATCATCTTTTGCTCCCCTCAGAAGAAGAATAAGGGCTTTCCATGGATGCCTCGCCAAAGCGCGGGGACCTATACTCAACATACAGTCATTGGAGGTAAGAAGATGTACAGACGAGGAATCGCAGTCGTGGGAATCGTGATCTTGCTGCTGGGACTGAGCAGCCTGGCCTGCTCCTTCAGCGGCCGGGTGGATGTGGAAGGTCCCCCGCGCCCTGCCGAGACCGCCACCGAGAGACCCGGTCCTGGGAAGCCGCCAGCCCCTACTGCCACTCCCCTGGTGGAGCCCACCCCGGTGCCGGAGATTTCCGAGACATCCGAGGTGGAGGAGCCTACCCCGGTAGCTACCGAGAGCGGGGAGACGGAAACCGAACGTCCGACGCCCGACGAGAATCAAGACCCCTTGGAGGTAGCCGAGATACCTGAGCTTGAGGTTCCCACCCTCGACCCGCGCGCGAGTGGATTGGGGCATCTGGGCACTTTCAGGCAGCGCATGACCGTCTCCTTCACCGAACAGGGAAGCGGGTACAGTGGCGTCTATCACTACAACGCCGACGTCAACACTGCTCAGCAGGCGGTGCATATCACCGTCAGCGCCGAGGGATCGGCAATGCAGCAATTGCCCTCGAATCAGGCCCAGGCTATCTGGATCGGTGATAGGTTGTGGATTAAGGTGGGCAAACAGCCCTGGATACCGGTTCCGGAGTCCGTGTCGGAAATCCAATTCGAGGAGCAGATGTTCTCGGTGGGCGTCTTTTTGCCCTACGTGCCTTACTTCCAGCGAGTCGAGCCCGATGAGGTGGTCAATGGCATTCTCTCGGCACACTACACTTACGATGCGCAAGACCTGCCGGCCCAGTATGGCACCATGAGCGGCCACGGGCACATTTACGTGGCCCTCGATGGGGGCTATGTAGTGCGTTACACCTTTGATGGCCAGGGCACTTTCGACGAGTATTTCCAGGGGACCGGGACGCTGAGCCTGGTGTACGACACCTATGATGTGGGGGCGGAGATCAACATTCAGCCTCCGGGGCGCTAGTCCTCAGGGGAGGCGCGAGCAAGGTAAACAGGGCTTAACCGCATTTGTGGGGGCGACGCATGCGTCGCCCCTGCGTATTGAGGGGGTGCGTCAGTTTTGGGGCGAATTTGCGCTTTGTAAGGGCGCAGCACGCTGCGCCCCA
>JACIWR010000547.1 GCA_014360845.1 Anaerolineae bacterium | reverse complement strand
CGCCCGCCGCAGGCGGGCACCCCCTTCCCTCCCCGCAGCGGGGAGGGAAGGGGGCTGGGGGGATGGGAGAGGTCTCCGAGCCAGGCTGCCGGTAACTCGCCCCAGAACTGAAATGCACCCCCAATAGGGGCACTTAAGAAATGCCCGGCACCTCGAAAAGATGTACTTGCCCTTCTCCAGAGCACGTGTTATAATATCGCACCAACAGACAAAGATGGAGGGAGCGGATGTGAAGATATGTAGCAAGAACCAAGAAACCGACCAAGCCTGCTTGTCCCCATCACATCCTCTCATTCCCCTGGCCGTATTCCTCGTTCTTTGCAGTGTATATCTGCTCACCTATAATGGTCTACTGTATGCCTCGGGGGGCGACGAGTGGGTGATCTTCAGCATGACCGAGAGCCTGGTGCAGACCCATTCCCTGGAGACTCCCCAGATGCTCTTTCTGCCCTATTCCCACGTAAGCATTGGCCGCATTGAACCTTTGCAATCCGTATTAGCCGCACCCCTCTACTGGTTGGCTCTTCACTTCCCCGACGTGGGCAATGTCCAGGCCGTGATGCTGTTCCCTATCCTCGTCACTGCTGCCACCGGAGCCGGGCTATACCTGATCGTCCATCACCTCGGCTACTCGCCTGCCTGCGGGGTGACAGTAGCCCTGATGTACGGCCTGGGAACCATTAGCTGGCCCTATACCCGTACCCTTTTCCGTGAGCCATTGCTGACTTTTCTTTACGTAGGGGCCTTCCTCTGCCTTCTGCTCTGGAGCAAATCATCCCATCCAGGTTTCGCTCTGTTGTGCTTCTTCGCTCTAATGCTCTCTGTAGGAGTCAAACTGACAAGCGTGATCGTCCTGCCCATTTACGCCGCAGTGATGTTCTATTCGCTGCGCTCAGTCAGATGGCGCACCAGACTCATCCTGGCAGGCATTCTCCTGGGGGGAGGACTCGCGCTTTGCTTCTCAATGCTTTACTTCCGCCGTGGCAGTTCCCCTACGAGTGAACTCCGAGGATTCTTCTATGCATTCCTCCAGACCCCACCGCACGTGATAGCGACCAGGATATATGGGCTGCTCCTCAGCCCGGGTAAGGGTCTCTTTCTCTTCTCACCAGTTTTGTTTTTAAGTCTCTTCGGCCTGCCTGCTTTCTGGCGGCGAGCACGAGCTGAGCTGCTGGTGATTGGAGGAACTTTGGCCGTCTATCTGCTGAGTTACGGTCAGTACTCTGTCTGGTGGGGTGGAGCGTGCTGGGGACCTCGTTTTCTCGTCCCGTTAGTACCACTGCTTATCCTGCCAGCCGCCGAGGTCATCAACAAGCGCGGTTGGCGTTGGTGGGCACTGACGATTGCCATCACGAGTATCAGTCTGGTAATTCAGTTGACAGCCTCGACGGTCAATTACTTTACCTACTGCTTGAGCATCACTCCAGACCCATATCCTGATCCAGAGAATACTGTGTGGCTGCGGCCAAGCGGCCTATCTATTTCGCCCATAGTGGGACAACTTCGCACCTGGCACCCCCGTCATTTTGACGTGCTGTGGTGGCATTCGCTTCCCTCTGGACAAATGGTCGTCAACGGTGTCCTGCTGATCGTTTTGACCGCCTCCATCGCGGCGTCTTTCGCTTTCCTCGCCTATGCCCTCCGCAAGCGCGTGCCAGATGGCCAGGCGTGGGGAATAGCTCTGTTCTCGGTCCTTCTGGTGAGCCTTAGTGTAGTTACCCTGCTTGACCAGGGGATGGAAGCCACACCCGGTCACAGGGGCGTAAAAACTGCTGAGCTGCGGGAGATTGCACAACGGACGGGAAACGGTGACCCCAGTCCGCGAGTGCTGGTCAGCTATTCCAACGAACCTCGTTACCGCCTGATCATGAACTTTTTCAAAGGGTCTTTTGTACACTAATGGTACTCATCACAACAACACCAAGGCTTCGAAG
>JACIWR010000546.1 GCA_014360845.1 Anaerolineae bacterium | reverse complement strand
GTCCCCGGGACGGGGACTTGGAGCATAGGCTGAGTAGTCACGAATTGGCCTAGGTGACAGTCACCTCCGATCTGCAGGTGAGAAAGACACTCAGGGAGCCGTATCTTCTTGCCGTCTCTTGCGAGCCTCCCGTGCCGAAGAGGTGACTGTCACCTGGCCTGCGTTAAAATATTGAAAAGCCTTGAGAGAGTCATGAGGAGACTACCCAAATTGCGGTTTTTCTGATACAATAGTCCCCATTCATCCTAACCCGATACAGAGGCAAAGTGACTGATGACCGCTCAAGAAACTTCTCAACCCGCCAGCATCCAAACCCGCAGACTCCGCCCCTTGCAGGTCTACACAGCCTGTATCTCGGGGCTGGGCATTGCCCTGCTTTATTACTCCCTGCTCAACCTATACCCGGCACTGCCCGACGTTCTATTCTTCCTGGGCCTGGCCCACATCGCCGAGGTGACCAGCAGCGAGACCCTCGCCCCGCAAATCGCCTTCTCTATCTCATCAGCAGTCACCTTCGCCAGCATCCTGCTGTTCGGCCCCCTACCCGCCGCTCTGGTAGCCATCACGGGCGGCCTGGTAACCACGGTGGTAAGGGACTTCAACGACAAGCGTCGGGGCAGGCCCAGCGGCGTCCCGCTGCCGCAAAGGGCTCTTTTCAACATGGCAACTTTCGGTCTGTCGGTGTTCACCGCCGGGACGATATACGTTTTCGCCGGCGGTAGAGTCGGCGAGATCGCCCGGCTGTCCAATGTCCTGCCCATGGTACTAGCAGCAGCCTGCGACGAAGGCATGAACACGATCCTGGTCACACTGGCCGTCGCCTTTCAAACGGGCAAGCCGGTATGGCAGCTCTGGCGAGAGAACTTCTCCTGGTCGCTGCCGATGAACATCTTCGGCATGATCCTGGGCGGCGTCGGCCTGGCCCTGGGATACCAGATCGCCGGCCTGCTGGGCCTGGGCGTTTTCTTCCTGCCCATTGCCACGACCGTCTACGCCTTCCGGTTATACATAGAACAGACCAAAGCTCAAATGGCTCGCCTGGAGGAAATCATCGCCGAACGTACCGAGGACCTCCGAAAGGCCAATGAAGAGTTGATAAAATTGGACCGGGTGAAGACGAACTTCTTCTCTGTGATCAATCACGAGATGCGCAGTCCGCTAACCGCTGTGCTCGGTTATACCGACTTCCTGCTGGGCAGCAAACCCCTATCCCCTGAGCAACGGGATATGCTGTACCGCATCAAAGATAGCGGTCAGTTACTGCTGGATTTGGCCAATAACATCCTGGACGTTTCGCGCCTCGAGGATGGCAAACTGACCATCATAGCGGAGAACCTAGATGTACCGACCATCGTAAACCAGGCTCTGAGCGTTGTCCAGCCGATGGCAGAGAAGAAGCATATCTCCATCAGTGTAGACATCCCGGCGACAATCCCCCAGGTGCGCGGTGACTTCAGAAGGGTGGAGCAGATTCTGGTCAATCTGCTGAGCAACGCCGTCAAATACACCCCCGAAACGGGACGGGTCACCGTTACCGCCCAGAGGCTTGACACGACGAACATGGTCGAGATCAGTGTCGCCGACAACGGCATCGGCATACCGGCGGACCAGTTGCCAAGCATCTTCGATCGCTTCAGTCGCGTGGAACGCCGCAATGAACGACAAACCTCTGGGACGGGGCTGGGGTTATTCATCGTCAAGGGGTTGGTAGAAGCCCATGGCGGGGAAATCCGCATAGAGAGTGAGGAGGGAGAGGGCACCCGGGTCAGTTTCACATTGCCCGTGGCGACGCAGTGGTTCCCAGATTAGCTACCGGGCAGTTTTCGCTGCACAGGGTGCGAGGGAGCAGCCTCATAATCAAAATCAAAAGCTTCCTGGACGGAGCAGAGTCGAAGGCGCATCCTGAGCGGAGCGTAGCGGAGTCGAAGGATGCG
>JACIWR010000545.1 GCA_014360845.1 Anaerolineae bacterium | reverse complement strand
CGTACTTCCCCATCTGCCGGTAGGTCTCGCCGCGGTGGGCGATGGCCCGGGCGTAGTCGGGCTGGAGTTCAATGGCCCGGTTGAAGTCGGCCAGGGCCTCGTCGTACTTCCCCATCAGCCGGTAGGTCTCGCCCCGGAGGGCGATGGCCCAAGCCAGGTCGGGCCGAAGTTCAACGGCCCGGTTGAGGTCGGCCAGGGCCTCGTCGTACTTTTCCATCAGCCGGTAGGTCTCGCCCCGGCGCGCCAGCACCAAAGCGCGCTGGTTTGCCTCCAGGCCGGGTTCGTCCAGCAGGGCCGAGAGGAAGGCCAGGGCCTGGGGATGATCGTCGCTCCGGTAAGCGTCCAACCCCTGGAGCAGCCGCTCACCCCAATCCCGGAGAGGGTCGGCATGGCCGTCCACGCCCGCCTGTCGGATGGTCTGCGCCAGGGAGCGGGCATAGTTCACCGATGCATCCAACACGGTGACAAAGCGGTTCAGGGCTGCCGGGAGGTGCTTGTGGGCTGCCTGGCACAGGCGGTGATAGGTCATCTCCAGGGTATATGTTTGCCAGGCCTCATCCCGGTGCGCGGCCCCCTCCCCCAGCCCCAGGCTCTCTCGCAACCCCTCGTAGCAGGCCGCCAGCCGGCCGTGCAGGTCGGCCCACCCCTGAGGCGAAACCTGTCGCTTGTGGCGCAGCATCTGCGTTCGCACCACTTCGTGGTAGGCCCAGCAATCCCCTCGCCGCTCCAGGAAGGGCATCTGCCTCAACCACTCGAAGAGGGCGTCGGCCTCTTCTTCGCCCGCCAGGACGGCCAGCACGTCCCGGTTCAGGCGGCGGGGGAGGGCCGCGTCCAGCGCGACCTGCCGCCTTCGGGGGTCTTCCACCCACTTGAGGAACCGCTCCACCGCCTCGCCGCTGGGGTCGCCCACCTTGCTCGGGTCATCGGGAGCTTCGGAAGCCAAGGTGGAGACCCAGGCTGGCATCCTCTGTGACAGGCTCAGGATAACCTCCACCACGCGGGCATCGGTAATCCCCTTGCGGGTCAGGTACTCCCGGGCCTCCTCCTCGGTAAACGGCTCCAGGGGCAGGCGGGCCAGCAGCCCCTTATAGGAAGCCCACAGATTGCGGTCCAGTTCGTTCCGCCCGGCAATCACCAGGAGGATGTTGGCCGGCACCTCGCCGTACCGTCCATCCAGCAGGTCGCGCAGCCAGGGATCCAGGAAACTGCCGGTGTGCTCGTAGGTGTCGCAGAAGAGGGTGACCGTCTGCTTCCCGGCGATGTCCCCCAAGCCGGAAAGGAACAGAGGCGTCAGGACCTCCACGGGCTCCAGGACCAGCCGCACTTCGTCCTTGTTGCCGATCTTGCGGGCCACGTAGGAGGCAAAGTCGCCGGCCAGAGAGGCAAAGGCCTCCTCATCCACGAAGTCGGCCACCACCCCGCCGACGGGTACCCGGCGGGCCAGCCGCAGGCCTCCCTTCGCCAGGGTGCGGCCGAGAAAGACGGGAAAGCCCTTTGGGGCTTCGGGGTCGGCCTCGATTTCCTGTTTCCGCTGGCGGTAGACCCTGTACCGCTCGGCAAAGGCCTTGAGGGGATGGCCCTGCGCGTCGAACTGCTCGGCGATGCAGCCCATCACCTCCGGCAGGTTCCTCTGGAGTTCGTCGGTCCAGGCGGAGATCGCTCCCTGCGCCTCGGCGATCTGGCGGAACCGGCGCAGAAGCCAGGTCTTGCCCACGCCCCCCTGACCGGAGACGCCGATGATGAAGCGGCGGCGTGGGTCATCCGGGGAACGGCGGATGTTCTCCTCAAAGAAGGTCAGTTGCTCTTCCCGTCCCACGAAGTCTTCCTGCTGGCGCTGCTTCAGAATGTCTTGGAGGCTCTTGACCATCGGCCTTCCCCTTTCTATCCTCCGCTGGTGGCCCAGCGAATGGCTGTTGGTGGCATTCCTGCCAACATGT
>JACIWR010000544.1 GCA_014360845.1 Anaerolineae bacterium | reverse complement strand
TCATAGGCGTTATCATACTCGGCCGTGATGATGTGCGCCAAATCGCGCACTCTCTCCGGCAGATCAGGAGGGAGCTGCAGGTAACGCTGGCGAATCCACTCCGGGTAATCGTCCCCCGCCTGGCGTAGGGTCTCCTCATCGGCCAAGGAGATGGAGGACACCACCTGGTAGATGTCATTCTGCTTCAAGGGCAGGCGGCTATAGAACATGGAGGGGTAAGAGATACGGGAAGGGCCATCGGCTGTGGGCTGGGGGGGCGGAGCGAGGGTGAAATACATCTTGGTCGGGATGTTGAAGCGCACGGGTTGGGGAGCACCGAAAAGCACGTTACTCCCAGAGACCAGCATTTTGACGGTCTGGGTCATTTCCTGGCGCATGGCAAAGTAGTCGCCAGCGGGGTAATTTTCGTTGGCCCGCAGGTAGGTCACATGCTGGTCATTGTTGATCCATCCCCGGCCCGTGTACTCATCGAAGGAGACGGCCAGCCAGTAATTGCCCGCGTTATGTCCCAGGAAAATGGGCACGTCGCGCAGGTTCACCGGCCCGCCGAGAGTCATTCTCCTCCCAAAAGAGGTTGGCGAGCCGCGCCCTTGATAGCGCAGGGAGGAGAATAAGCGTGTCCAATTGTCCTGCACTCTGCCCCAGACCTCATCGAAGCGCGAGACCACGAGGGAGAGTTCCTCGCTGGCCGAGGCGCTGGGTATCCACCAGGCGATGAGGAGCAGGACAACGGTGACCAGAACGCCGTAGCGCAGAAAATTGAAACGGATGTCAGGCTCATAGTGGACGCGGCTGTTGCGCCAGTCGCGTTCTTTTGTGTAGAGATGGGTGCGCACGGCCAGCAGCAGGGCGCAGAAAAGATAGCCCACCAGATAACCGCCGAGATTGGGTGGGCCGTAATACAAGTTGATCAGCAAAGCCAACCCGGCGGGCACTGTGGCCCACCAGAGGCTCTGCCGGCGAAAAGTAGACCACACCGCCACATAGCTGATGGTCCACAGCAGGCCGGCGATGAAGAGGATGAAGATCAGGGGATCACGGCTCTGTCCGCCGCTGGTGAGCTGCTGCACCCACAGCACCACGCGCATGATTTGTTCCCACATCTTCTCCTGCCAGGTGAGATAGGGCGAGAAGAGGGTGCCCACCAGATAAGTGACCCAGGCCACGCCATAGACGGCGCTGATGAGATGGGCGACTACATCGGGGAAGATGCTCTTGGCCAGCAGCAGACCCGAGATAATGGCTCCCACCGTCACCCACTGGATGATGCTCAGGCCCCCAATCCAGCGCGCGCTGCTTATGGCCCAGGTCACGCAGAGCAGCATCCCGCTGAGCAATATCAGAGAAGACCATCCTTCCGGCAAGCGAAAACGCAGGCGTAAGTTTATCATCGTCTTTTTCCCGAATCGTCGCTAAGCCCGCCGAAGGGCGGGCTGGCGACTTGCTGAAGCGGCTGTTTATGCTGCTTGGCCTGGGATTTCGAGCTCCAGGCAAAGCCTCTACCATGTAACACAGACCCTGGGGGCAAAAGGTTCATTGTAGGGAAGGTAGAGATGAGGAGGGGGTGTGCGTCAGTTTTGGGGGCAGATTTGTCCCGTAACGGTGGCCCACCGCTGTGCCCTGAGCCTGTCCCGAGCGGAGTCGAGGGACGGAGACGAAGGGCTGTGCCCTGAGCCTGTCCCGAGCGGAGTCGAGGGACGGAGACGAAGGGCTGCGCCCTGAGCCTGTCCCGAGCGGAGTCGAGGGACGGAGACGAAGGGTGGCCGCATCAGTGTAGGGCGGGTTGGGCTCGGCTGAGCCGGGCAATCAGTGAGCTACATGGATTCTCTCATGTAATACCAATTGTCCATTCAAGAACCGTATTCTCCGAGGGGATGGTTCAGAATGGGTTGACACTTGAATCGGGCAGCATACTGTCAACGAATGGTGGAACGAATAA
>JACIWR010000543.1 GCA_014360845.1 Anaerolineae bacterium | reverse complement strand
GTAGGCCACGAAGGGCAGGTTATAGCGCTCAATAATCTCCTGCAAGCCCCTGGTCAACCGATCTCCGGCCCGACCGGCGATGACCGGCGCATTGGTGCGTTCCATTTCCAGCAGAGCGTAGTAACCCGCCACGCAGGAGAGCGGGTTAGCTGACAGCGTCCCGCCCACGTAGGCGCGCTCGCCCGTGCCGCCGATACCGGCAGCAAAGTGCATCATCACCTCACGCCGCCCCCCAACACCGCCAGCCATGGGGTAGCCGCCGGTGATGCATTTGCCGAACACGGTCAGATCGGGACGGACGCCGAAGTAGCCCTGCGCGCCGCCCATGCCCAGGCGGAACCCGGTCACGACTTCGTCAAAGATCAGCAAGGCGCCAAACTCGTCGCACAGCTCCCGCACCTTTTGGTTGAAATCGCGAGGGACGGGACGGGTGCCGCTTTCGGGGCCCAGGGGCTCCACGATGACCGCAGCTGTGCCGCCGCGCAGACGATTCAGCGTCATCAATCGCCGCAGGTGGTCCAGATCATTAGGGTAGAATTCCTGCGTGTGGCGGCTGACCTCGCGAGGAATGCCGGTCGCTTCCAGACGCTTGGTGCCAGGGATGTGCAGACTGTACACCACCTGGTCACTCCAACCGTGGTACGCCCCTCCGGCCTTGATAATCTTCTTCTTGCCGGTGAAAGCCCGCGCCGCGCGGATGGCGGCCATCACCGCCTCCGTGCCCGAGCCAAGCATCCGGAACATCTCGACCGAGGGCATGAAGCGATTGATCAACTGGGCCAGCTTCAACTCGTATTCGTGGAACAGACCGATCACCGGTCCGCAGGATTGCAGGAGCTCCAGGACTTTGTCGCGCACCGGCGCGTAATTGCTACCCAGCACAGTTGGCCCCCCCGCTTGCAGGAAGTCAATGTAGCGGTTGCCATCCACATCCCACATATAGGCCCCCTCCGCCCTGGCAATGGCCAGCGGAAAGGGGTAATTGAAGGCCAGGTTATGCTGCACGCCACCGGGGATGTATTTCTTCGCCTCCTCAGTCAACGCCCTGGATTTGACACATTTAGTCTCGAAGTAGTCTAAGAACTGCTGCATCCGTTCGCGCCGGATGGGACGGATCGGCTGGCGAACAAGCTCGCGTAGTCGGGCATAAATCTCGTCAACATCGGGCCACTCTGAGATAGCGTACTGTGGGGCATCGCTCATGTCAACCTCCCGAAATAGTACGTGAAGACGTGAGGCGTGAAACGTGGGGGGCGCATTTCACGTTTCACGTCTCACGTTTCACGTTTCACGCCTTGCGTATCTCTTTTCATCCTCCCGCAGCTTGGCAAAGACGATCTCTCGCACCAGCAGCGGGATGCGGGTCACTTTGCGCTCGGTGCACAGGGCCAGCAGGTACGCCAGAGCGCATTTCTCCAGCAATTCCAGGTTGTACACCGCTCGCTCGGCGCTGGAGCCCAGGACCAGCACACCGTGATTTTGCAGAATGTAGGCATTATGCCCATTGCGGATTCTGGATTTGACTCTGCGCCGGAGGAACCCCGTGCCCGAAGGGGCATAAGGGATAATCTCCACCGAGCGTCCCAAAAAGCGCACCTGCTCGTCGAAAAGGGCGGGGATAGGAGCGTTAATGAGGGCCAACGCGCTGGCGTAGACCTGATGGGTGTGGATCACGGCGTTGACGTCTGCCCGGGCCTGATATACCACCGCGTGCAGACCGCTCTCGATAGAGGGTTTCCGGGTGCCTTCCAGGACGTTCATCTGCCAATCCAGCACGCAGATGTCCTCGGGCGACATCTGGAGGTAATCGTAGTTCGAGGGGGTGATGGCAAAAGCCTGATGCCCCTCCACCCGCAGCGATAGATTGCCCTCTGTGCTTTTGAGATAATCTTTCTCAACCAATAGCCGGGCTATGTCCACCACTTGCCGCTTGAAGGCATC
>JACIWR010000542.1 GCA_014360845.1 Anaerolineae bacterium | reverse complement strand
GATAGCAGCGCGCCGTTCTGACGACGAAGGGCGGTGGAGAGCATTTCGGCTGCCCGGCTGGTCCGCGCCGGGGCCGCTGGCTCGCTTCCACCGACTATGCCAGGCCCTGGCCCACTTTCCACCCGGCCACGCCTTGCCCGCCGGGGTCTGGCCCCTGGCCTTGGGCGAGGTAGACCCCTCTCTCCTGCGCCCCACGCCGGTTTACAGTGATTGGCATCACCTGGATGTGGCGGAGCAGGCCCGATGGCAGGAGAGCCTCCAGACCGCGCTGAGCGATCTTGTGAGCGGCCCTTTGACCTGGTTTGGCGTTTTCGAGGTGGCGAGTCAGCGAGGCGGCGAATCAGCGAGTCAGCGAGGCGGCGAATCAGCGATTGTCGCCTTGTCTCCCCTGGGGGCGGCTCTGGTGGGTCGCCAGGATGGCGGGGGTCTGGTCACCCCTTCCGCGGAACCGCTGCACATCATTCCCTGTCCGGAGGAGGTGGATGGCTCACTGGTGATCACCTGTATCGCACCACCGGGTCTGCCCTGGGCGGAGCGCTTCGCGCTGGAAGCAGTAGCCGCCCCACGATCGGGCGCGCCCGGCCATTATCACCTGAGCCGTGCGGGTCTTCTGCGGGCCCTGCAGCGTGGTCACACCGTGTCGGGCCTCATCGCCTTGTTGGAAGAACTAAGCGGGGAACCGCTACCACCGGCCATCTTCACCTTGTTGGATGAGTGGGGTATGGCCTACGGAGAGGTGGTCATTCGTCCCGTTACCCTGCTGCAGGTGCGGGAGCCGGAGCTGCTGCGACGGCTGGCCCGCCGGCGCCGCCTGCGCCGCTTTTTCGGCGAAACCCTTTCCGAGCGCGCCGTGGTGGTGGATGGGAGCCGCATTCCCCAACTGCTGCGGGCCCTGGAGCGGCGGGGCCTGATGCCTCGCCTGGAGGCCGGATTAACGCCTGTCCCGCCGGGCATCCTGAACGGAGGGCGTAGCCCGCAGTCGAAGGGCATCCTGAGCGGCACGGAGCAAAGCGGAGTGGAGTCGAAGGGCACCTCTGCGGCCGAAGGGGCCTTCATCGTCGCCGCCCTGCGCCTGTTCACCGCCCTGGGCGAAAGCCTGCCTGAGGCTCCCCCTTTGCCCTATGCCCTGCTGGAGGAGTGGGAGCAAAGCCTCACTGCGGCCGAGAAGGACGCCGCCGGGCGGGCGGTACAGGCCATACTGGACGGTCTGCGCCGTGTTGGGCGAGCGGCGGTGCGCCGACCCCACTTGCCAAGCCCCACCGGTCCCCTGTTGGAGCGGCTGGAGCAGGCTATTGCTGCGGGTGAGGCGGTGACCATCACCTACTATACCGCCTCCCGCGACCATCTCAACAGCCGGCGCATCAGCCCCCTGCGCCTGGAATGGCGGGGCGAGACGGCCTATTGTATTGCCTACTGTCACCTGCGGCAGGCAGAGCGAGTCTTCCGTGTGGACCGTATTCGGGAGATAGAGTGAATGTCTCGGGCGCGGTGGATTTTTCTTGACAATTGTGACTAAATGTTATACAATGGGATCAACGATTGAGGCCGGGAATCGGATTTTCAGGGCAAAAGACTTTTCCGGGTACGGTTTTGACCTACATTTTGTGAGGTTCTCGGGAAGGAGGGCGATTTGATGATTTTGACACGACAGATAGTGGTTCGGAATCACGCGCACCACGACTCATGGTGTCAGGGCAAATGACAGTCCCAAACCTTGCCCCGCTTGATAGGGGATTGAAACACTCCGGGCGGGAGCGCACCACGGCGCAGGTGATCGTCCCAAACCTTGCCCCGCTTGATAGGGGATTGAAACCAGGGGTGTACACTACGGTGTACACCCCTGGGTACACGGTCCCAAACCTTGCCCCGCTTGATAGGGGATTGAAACTAAACTCGAACTCCCCCAAATTGAACGTCCCTCTAGTCCCAAACCTTGCCCCGCTTGATAGGG
>JACIWR010000541.1 GCA_014360845.1 Anaerolineae bacterium | reverse complement strand
CTGGGCCTTGTTACGGTTTTGAGCTCCACATTTGGGACATGTCTTCATTGTTGGACTCACTCCTTTGCCTAAAGTCAGTGCTAGGTTGTTCCTCCAGCCCCGCCGGTTCGCGGCGGGGCGCCTTCTGCCTGGCACCAGCCTGAAGAGCCGGTGCTGGACTGTCTGCGCTATGACGAAAGCCCCGTCCAGTCCCGCCGGTTCACCGGTCTATTCCAGCTTGACCACGATCACAGTCACATTATCCTCACCCCCGGCGGCATTGGCCGCGCGCACCAGCGCATCGCAGGCAATCTGCGGCGAGGATGCACGGGAGACAATCGCGGAGATATCAGGATCGCGCACCATTTCCCACAATCCATCTGAGCAAAGGATAAGGTGGTCGCCAGGCTGAAGTTCTTCGATGAATAAATCCACGTCCACTTCCGGCTTGTCGCCGATAGAACGGTATATCTGATTGCGCTGTGGGTGCGTATAGATTTCCTCTTCAGTGATTACCCCCGCCACGGCCAGGCTGGCCACCAGCGAATGATCGGTCGTGACCTGCCGTAGCACGCCGCGTCGCAGCAGATAAGCGCGGCTATCCCCCACGTTGGCAATGGTGGCCATGTCCCCGATGATGAGTGCCGCCGTGAGAGTAGTACCCATGTCGCTGCGTTGCTCCCGGGCATTTCGATACAAGGTGCGATTTGCCTCCTGAATGGCCTCCACCAGCAATGAGCCAGGCGTGGCACCGAGCTTGCGGGTAGCCTTCCCGCCCAGGTCACGGAAGATCTCCTCCCTCAACACGCGGCTGGTGACGGCTTCACCCACGGTCTGGGCGGCGATTTCCCCAGCCTGGTGCCCACCCATCCCATCCGCAACCAGGTACAAACCCACCGGCACGCCGATTGATTGCACCACCTTAGTAAACTCAAACACAAACAGTGCATCTTCGTTTAACGTGCGCACCCGCCCCTCGTGGGTGGCTTTGCCAGAAACGGGTTTCAAGCTGTGGCCGTAGCGCCCGGCTTGACCCGTCAGCGCCGTCAGCAGAGCCTCGATGTCGGTATAGCCACCACGCATGGCCCGGGCGATGGGTTTACTCAATTCAGATGGGACATCGCTGTAATCTCCTGTCCGAGGCGTTCCCCGGCCGGTAGCAAGGTAGTAGAGTACGCGGGCCAGGAAGTGAATGTCACGGTCAATTAATGCCTGCCGCTCGCTGTTACTGGCTTCTGGCGGTATCCGCCGGCAAGCGCTAAGATCAGCCAGCCGGATCGTATCATTGTAGATAATAATTTCCTCCAGCGCCTCGTTTCCCATCGTGAAATGCACCAGATTACGGCTGTGTAGGTAGGTCAGCGCCTGACCCAACTGCACGCCCCAGTGGATAATCTGTGCCGGCTCTTGCACCGGAGAGAGAGTGGTAAGGCTGCACCATTGCGGGAGGTGGGGCAGAAGCACGTAAGTCGCCCGGCTGCTAGCCCACACTCGCTCGTGAGGGACAAGACCCGCCTGATCGCGACTCAAGTTGTGGAGGCTAACTTCGTCCAATTCTGCGTGTTCGACGATTGGCCTTTCACGCAGAAGGTAGATAGCCTGGGGCAGCGGGGTGTGGCAGCGAACACAGGGTTGGTTGCTCGTCGAGTTGATCTGGCCACAGCGGCATTGCAAGTCATGCACGTGATAGTAGTTCGAGCGCTTCAACGGGAACACCCGGGCTACGTAATAACGTTTGTCCAGCACCGTACCGACAGGCATGGGTGAGAGAGTATCTCGCGTATGCAGTGGTTGAGCAATATCAAGCTGTGCAGCTTCAGCTGGTGTAAGCTGGCGCGTCGGATGAGTAGCCAGCCTACCTGTGGATGTTCTGCTATGCTCGCTCTTCGAACGGGAAGTTCCAATCAACTCCTCAGCCAGGCCGCTAATGAAGTCCTGTACCAGTCCCGCTATCTGTCCGACGACTCGCCCCA
>JACIWR010000540.1 GCA_014360845.1 Anaerolineae bacterium | reverse complement strand
TCATAGTCAACTATCAGGAGACTTATCTGGATTCGCGAGCGGAGATAGTGATCCATGCGGATGTCGCTGAGGTGCTGCCGCGCATTGTGCAACAGGTGCAGGAAAGGTATCTTCTCAAAATGTAGGGGCGAACCCTTGCGGTCGCCCAGGCGGGCAGGTGCAAGACCTGCCCCTACCCCAAATTATTGAGAAGATACCAGGAAAGCGTGGCGCGGGCGCGATGAGGGGCGTGTGCTCGCCTGCCGGAAGCCTGCTGGCAATGGGGGGCGGTGGGAAAAACGCAACTGTCGGCGAAAGGATGGCCCATGAGAGAGGATGCCCAAGACATTCAAAAAGTAGTGGAAGAATTGCGGGCTCTGGTGGAGCGCCAGAGGGAGGAGATCGCTCGCTTAGAGCGCATGCTGGAGGTGAGTCGGGAGATAAACTCCAACCTGGACCTGCGCGAGCTGCTGATAGACATTCAGCGCATTGCCACGGTGTTGACCGTCACCGAGGCCAGCTCCATCATGCTTCTGGATAAGAAGACAGGGGAGTTGTATTTCGAGACGGCGACAGGTGAGGCCAGCGACGAGTTGACCCGCATCACCGTGCCCATTGAGGGCAGCATTGCCGGCGAGGTGATCAAAACCGGTCAACCGGTGATTGTAGCCGATGTGCGCAAAGACCCGCGTCATTACGAGCAGGTGGATGACATCACCAAATTCTCCACTAAATCCATCCTGGCGGTTCCCCTCGTGGTCAAAGACAAAATCATCGGCGTGTTGGAGGTGCTGAACAAGCTGGAGGAAGGCGGCTTCACCGAGGAGGACGTGGAAGTGCTGACCACGATGGCCGACCATGCGGCGGTGGCCATCGAAAATGCGCGGCTGTTCCAGCAGAGTGACCTCATTTCGGAGGTGGTGCATGAATTGCGTGCGCCGGTGACTTCCATCGTGGGGTATGCTCAGATGCTGAAGATGCCCGACATCCCCGGCGAGACCAAGCAGCAGTTCGCCGAGGTCATTCGCCGTGAGGCGGCGCGCCTGGGCAACATGATTAACGATTTCCTGGATTGGGCGCGTCTGGAGTCGGGACGGGTGCATCTGACCAGAGAGCCGGTGGATTTGCGGGCGGTGGCCGAGGAGGCGATTTTGATCATGCGTCCTCAGGCCGATCAGCGCTGCATCACCATGGAGCTCCACGCGCCGGACGGGGTGCCGGAGATTATCGGCGACGCCAAGCGGCTTAAGCAGGTGTTGCTCAATCTGCTGAGCAATGCGGTCAAGTATAACCGGGATGGGGGGCGGGTGGACGTAGAGATCAGTGTGCAGCCGGAAGCGCTGCAACTGGCGGTACGGGACTCCGGCCAGGGTATCCCGGCCGAGGATTTGCCCAATATCTTCCAGCGGTTCTACCGGGTAGCGGGCACCGAGGACCAGGTGAAGGGCACCGGCCTTGGTTTGTGCGTGGCCAAGCAGATTGTGGAGAAGCACGGCGGGGAGATCACGGTATCCAGTGAGCTGGGAGTGGGCACTACTTTCTACGTCACTTTGCCCTCAGGTGACGGTCATCTGTGAGGCTGCTGCGACCTCCGAGGTCTGGGCGGGAGTCAGCCACAGAATCACACAGAATTACACTGAAGTTTCTGGGTGCTTCTGTGGCTATGAAGGTCTGAAGTCCGAATTTTCAGCAGGGTGGGGCGGCTTTCCATAGCTGCCACGTTGGTGGTTAGTCGGAGCCCTAGTAGCTATCCGACAGTTTTGCCCGAGTGTCGCTGCGCAGGGTGCAAGAGGCCCCGAAGCAGCCTCGCGGCCACGAGGGAGCATCCTGAGCGGAGCGCAGCGGAGTCGAAAGGGCATCCTGAGCGGAGCGCAGCGGAGTCGAAGGATGCGGGGCTCGGTCTTTCGTCATCCTTCGACTACGTTCGTCCCTCCGCTGACGCTTCGGGACTCACTCCGCTCAGGATGACTACGTTCGTCCCTCC
>JACIWR010000054.1 GCA_014360845.1 Anaerolineae bacterium | reverse complement strand
AGCATAGGCTGAGTAGTCACCTGGGCAATTCTGTGTGTTTCTGTGGCTGGATTGCATTTTCACGGTTCAGGGGGGCTATCACATATTCCACTGTACCACAAAATTTCAAAAAACTCAAATGCGGCTGCCGGGGGGTGTGCATTTCTCTTTCGGGGCAGTTTTTTCACCGTAGCGGCCGACCGCTGCTGCGTCCTGAGTGGAGGCGAAGGGTGTCGGCCTACGGCGGGCAGAGCTTGTCCTGAGCCCCGACGAAGGGGACCTGTCCTGAGCCCCGACGAAGGACCGCCCGCCGCTACGTCAGGGCAAACCTCTGTAGGCGCAGTGTGCTGCGCCTTTCGCTGTCCCGCAGTACAACTGCGGGACAGCGGGTGGGGCAGGCTTCGTCTGAGCTACACCCTGAGCGAAGACGAAGGGGCTCAGCCGAACGGTTGGCGGCGGCTACAGCGTGTAGACTCCTGGGCTTCGGACACCTACCGAGCGACGTCACTGCGCCAAAGAGCCGCCTACCTGCCATCCGAGGCGGCGGGTAGGGCTCTCTGCCTCCTGCAACCAGCACCGCCTGTTACACGGCGGCGCGTCCTCAGCCGAGCCAACCCGCCCTACGATGATGCTGCCCGGGCGAACTGGAAAACCTGCACCAAAACTGAAGCGTACTCTTGCCAGAGTGCAGGAGTTCTTACGCTGTAAAACCCCGCGTGCCTGTCAGCAACGAATCCTAAAATTTCTAACCGATTTCTAACCCTGTTTATACCACCCTCTAACATCTCTATGGTAGAATTCAAAAAGTGGGACCAGGGTTGCCTGGGGCGTAATTTTGTACATACGAGTGTTTCATAAAACCTGTGTTTGCGCGGTTTTATCTGCTAGCAGTCCCGTGAGAGTTCCAGGTTCGAGGTTTCGAGTTTGCCGTCGCGCCCAACCTGCAACCCGAAACCCGAAACCTGCAACCCGAAACCCACGGCTTTGTGCTTCCTGTACTTTCCAGAAGCTGCGGTGGGCTTGTGAAACAAACCGCATTAAAAGGCGTCTCTGATGTGGTCCGATCGCCATCTAGAGGTTTATGTTTGAGGAGGGTATGCTTGTGGATGTTCTAATCCGAGACAAACGTGTATTTACCTCCGGTCCAGTCAAGATCGGCCAGCATTCCCCGCAGACACAAAACGAGAGGGAAAAAGTGGGCAAGAAGATTCTAATCGTTGATGACGACGCAGCGCTGGTGAAAGTCTTGAGGTTGAGCCTGGAACGAGAAGGCTTCGATGTCATCACTGCCTTGGGCGGGGCGGAGGCTTTGCGCAAAGCCTATGAGTCCCGGCCAGATTTGGTGATTTTGGACATTATGATGCCTCACATGGATGGCTGGACCACTTGCCAGCGCTTGAGGGAGATTGCCGACATGCCCATTATCATGCTCACTGCCAAGGGTGGTGAGTCCGATGTGGTGCGTGGCCTGGACCTGGGCGCGGATGATTACATCACTAAGCCGTGCAGTTCCGAGGAATTGAAAGCGCGAATCCGGGCTTTGCTGCGTCGCACTCAATCCACTGAGCAGAGAAGCTGGCAGTTGACCTACGACGACGGCTGGTTGCAGATTGACCTCTCTCGTCAGCAGGTGGCGGTGGATGGCAAGCCGGTTGATTTGACGCCCACTGAGTTCCGATTGCTCTCGTGCCTGGTCCAGCGCAATGGACAAGTCGTTCCCCATCAAGAGCTGCTCTCCGAGGTTTGGGGGCCGGAGTACAGCGATCAGGTAAGTTATTTATCCGTGTACATCCGCTATTTGCGCCAAAAAATTGAGCGGAACCCTAGTCAGCCCACTTATATTTTGACCAAGTGGGGCATGGGTTACCGCTTTGCCGGAGGTGAGGAATAGCGGCATTTGGTGGCCGTTGTTCATCTTGGGAGGGGTGAACGACGGCGAAGGTCTCACAAGAGTGAGTGAAAAGGGGGACCAAGTGGCGGGGGAAAGAGTGCTTGTTATAGATGACAAGCCGGAGAGTGTGGAGCTATTGGCGGAGTATATCCTGCGGCCCAGTGGCTACGAACCTCTCGTGGCTACGGACAGTGAAGAGGGCTTGCGCCTGGCTCTGGAGGAACGTCCCGACCTGCTGATCGTTGACCAGAAAATGCCCAAGCTTTCGGGCCTGGACATCTTGCGTACGCTGCGAGAACAGCAATGCGATATTCCGGCCATCCTCATCACGGCCTACGGTTCGGAAGCGGTGATTGTAGATGCGCTGCGTTTGGGCGCCAGAGATTACATTAGCAAGCCCTTTGATGTTGATGAACTGCTCCACGCGGTCGAAAAAGTCCTGCGGGATTATAAGCAGGAACGGTCGCGAGTGCGCGCTTCCGAGGAGCTGGAGGAGCGGATCAAAGAGCTCTCCACTCTGTACGGAGTCAGCCAGGAGAAGGTGCTCAACCTGGTGGTGGAGACAGCCGTGCACATCACCGGAGCTGAGGAAGGGTATCTGCTTCTGGTGGATGAGCAGAGCAACGAGCTTCATCTGCGGGCTGCGCAGAATTTGGGCGATCAGTACGCGCGCGATTTCAAATTACGGGTGGACGATACCATTGCCGGGCGGGTGGTGCGCACCGGTGAACCGGTCCTGTTCAACTGGTTGGACGCGGATCAGCGATTCAAGGTCAAAACCGGATACCTGGTGAAATCCCTCCTGAACGTGCCGCTCAAGGTCCGGGACCGGGTGATCGGCGTCCTGGGAGTGGACAATCAGGTATCTGATAAGACTTTTTCTCGAGAAGATTTGCTGCTGTTGACCACTTTGGCCGGTTACGCGGCTATCGCCATCGAGAATGCCCGGCTCTTTGCCAAAACGAGAGAGGCGCTGGGGCGGCGGATGCGCGAGCTATCGGCCATGCAGACCGTGGCCCGCGATTTGAACGCTTCTTTGGATGCGGACCGTATCGCCAGCTTGGTATTGCTCCAGGCCTTGCAGATGACCGAGGCGGAGACGGGGATGATTGGTGTCCTCTCCGGCGGTTTTCTGACCTGGACCTCTCGCGGCTATCTGACTGAGGCGCTGAATAGCGAGGAGATGGCCCCGCAGTGGGATAAAGGAGTCATAGGCAGGGTGACGCGAACAGGACGACCGGCTTTGCTCACCGATGTGCGCAGCGATCCAGATATACAATGGGGCGTCCCTTCAACCCGTGCCCAGTTGACCGTGCCCATCTGTCGCGAGGACAAGGTCATTGGTGTCATTGATCTGGAGAGCACTAAAGTAGGGGCCTTCAGTGAGGACGATTTGCGGTTTTTAATGGGGCTGGCCGACCATGCTGCGGTGGCTTTGGAGAATGCCCGCCTGTTCGGGGCAGTGGTTGAAGAGCAGTGGAAGTCCAAGCTGATTTTGCGCAGTATCGCCGATGGCGTGTACACCGTGGATCGCGATTTACACATCCTCACTTTGAACCCCTCGGCGGAGCGTCTGACCGGCTGGCGCGAAGCGGAGGTGGTGGGACGTCACTGTGCCGAGGTGTTTAGGGAGCAGGCCGAGGATGGAACTCTGCTTTGCACGGAACAGTGTCTGCTTTTGCGGGCGATGGAGACCGGCCAGCCTGTCACATCCTCCAGTTCACAGCGAGTGCTGATCGGCAAGGATGGCCGCCAGATTCCCATCGCCAGCAGCGCGGCCCCTCTGTTAGGGCGAGACAATCGCGTGATCGGCGCTGTGGCGGTGTTTCGCGACGTCTCGGCGGAGCGCGAACTGGATCGCATGAAATCGGAGTTCATCTCTATGGTGTCTCACCAATTGCGCTCTCCGCTGGCCAGTATCAGCGCTTCGGCGGAACTGATGCTCAGTTCGGAGGTGGAGCCTGAGTTACAGCGGGAGATGTTGGAGTTGATCCGCAATCAGTGCATCAGCCTGGGGAAGTTCATCGAGGATATTCTCAACGTCTCGCGCCTGGAAGCGGGCTGGGTGGAAGTGCGTAAGGAACCGGTCACTCTCCTGCCCCTCATCAAGCGCACGATCAATTTGCTGAAGGTGAAGACGGATAAACACAAGTTCAAGGTGATCGCCTCTGGTGATGTGCCCTTCGTTGTGGGCGATGCGGGCAAGATTGAAGTGATTTTGCACAATTTGCTGGAGAACGCTGTGAAGTATTCCCCCGCAGGCGGTAACGTTGTGGTCGAGGTTCACGAAGATGGCGACTGGGTGACAACCCGGGTTATAGACGAGGGCATTGGCATTCCGGAGGATCAATTGGACAAGATTTTCGAACGATTCCACCGGGTGGATTCCGGTGATGGGCAGGCGATTTACGGCTATGGTCTGGGACTTTACACCAGCAAGAAGCTCACAGAATTGCAAGGAGGCAAGTTGTGGGTGCAAAGCAAGCTGGGAGAGGGATCGTGCTTCAACGTGCGCCTGCCTCGCTGGAAGGGTGAGACATAGGGGTACTGTTTGTGGGAACGGGTAATGGGGAACAGGTTGAGTCGGGGGGCAGTAGCGGCCAAAAGCCGTTTTAAGGAATGAGGGGATGAGGTATTATGGAGATTGATCTGCGTCGTTACCTGGTGGTGCTCAAGCGCTGGTGGTGGCTGTTAATCATCGGGGCCATTATCCCGGCTGCGATCAGTTACCACTTTACCTCCAAGCAGCCTGCGCTGTACCAGGCCAAGGTGACTTTGATGGTGGGCACGACTCTCCAGAGCGCCAACCCGGATACCAGTTTGATGCGCACCAGTGCTACTCTGGCTCAGGCTTACGCCGAGCTGGTGCGCTACCGACCCATCACCGAGGCGGTCATCCAGCGCCTGGGCCTGGAGCGTTCCCACGAGGAACTGGCCAGCCAGATCGTGGCCTGGGTGCAGCCTAACGCTAACTTGCTGGAGATTCGGGTCACAGATACTAACCCCAGAGCGGCGATGATGATTGCCAATGCCCTGGCCGAGGAACTGATCCGGCAGAGCCCCGGCTCCAGGCAAGGACGGCAGCAGCAACAGGAGTTCATCAAGCAACAGCTCGATGAGCTAGAGCAGAAAATCGAAAAGAAGAAGCAGGAGATCGCCGAGCTCAACGATTCGCTGGCCGATTTGACCTCAGCCGCCGAGATAGCGGATACCATGGCCCGCATTGAGGCTCTGGAGGAGGTGGCTTCCACCTATCGTACCCAATACGCTGCGCTCTTGCAATCCTATGCCGGTGAGTCAGTCAACGTCCTGTCCATTGTGGAGCCGGCAGTAGAGCCGTGGCAGCCCATTGGCGGCAAGAAGAGGCTGATCGTCGCCGTCGCGGCCGGGGCGGGGATGGCGCTGGCCCTGGGGGCAGCTTTCTTGATCGAATATCTGGATGACACTGTGCATTGGGAGGGCGGTCGCCGGCGCAGTGTGATGGGGCTGTCGGTGTTAGGCTCTGTGCCCAGGATGTCCAGTCGGCGGAGGACCTGGGCAGCGGCTAATCGCTTCCGCTACGAGGAGATTGAGGCTATCCGTAATCTGCGGACGAATATCTTCCTCTCCACTCCGGGCCGTCCTTTGGACACACTCCTGGTCACCAGTCCGGAGGTGGGCGATGGCAAGAGTTTCACCGTGGCCAATTTGGGTTTGACGATTGCCGTCACCGGGATGCGAGTAGTGTTGGTTGATGCGGATTTGCGTAATCCTACTTTGCACGAGATGTTTGATCGGCCCAACGTGGCGGGTCTGGCGGAATTGTTGAGCGGAGAGGCTGCTATCCCGGAAACCTGGCCGCCGGTGGAGTTGCAGCCAACGGATGTGAGCAATTTGTATTTGCTTTCCAGTGGCCGTCCACCGGTGGACCCGGCGGCGCTGCTCGTTTCACCCCGGCTGCCGGCGCTATTAGATGCTCTGAAGAAGTATGCTGATGTGGTGATTGTGGATAGCCCGCCGGTGTTGGTGGCTCCGGATGCGAGTATTCTGGCGGCGGCAGTGGATGGGACGGTGCTCATTGTCAGTGAGGGCCGCACGGCCCATGGTGTGGTCGAAAAGGTGCAGGCTTTGCTCACCAGTCGCGATGGCGTGCATCTGCTGGGTGTGGCCTTTAACCGCGTGAAGTTGGATGGGGCGTATGTCTACTACGGGCGTTATCACGATGACGGACATGGCTCAGTGGCCCGGTTGCGCAATTTGATCACCCGCTGGCGGCGTCAAGAAGCGGGTGAGAGTCCCTTCATCAGTTTGGGGGAGGCCGCCGAGCGCCTGGGCATCAGTCCCAGCATGGCTCGCCGCTGGTGTAAAGAGGGCCGATTGCCGGCGCAAAAATCTCGTTTGCGCTGGTTGATAAAGCGGGAGGACCTGGAGAATCTGGTAGAGAGTCTGCGGGGTGGGGGTGCTGAGATCATCGAGGAGACATGACCTTGCATCGCCTGAAAACACCGCTGGACGCTCCGTTAGGGCTCTTCTTTATCAGTGCGTTGGGAGGACTGTGGGCCGCTTATGATCGCAGGCTGAGTTGGCCCATGCTGGTGGTCATCCTCTTGGGCATCATCTGCTACTATGTGATCATTAACATCGGCACATCTGAGAATAGGCTCTGGGGCCTGGCCCTGGTCGGGTTACTGGGTAGCCTGGTGGTGGCCGTCTACTTTGTGAGCCAGGGCGGGTATCTGGGATATGCGCCAAAGTTGCAGGCGGTAAGCCGTCTACACCAGGCGCTGAGTCGAGTCTTCCCGCGCTTTACGCCTTTTCATCCGCATCGCAACTCCGTGGCCGCTTTTCTGGAGGGCTGGTTGCCTCTGGCCGTGGCACTGGCCGTGGGGAGCCCTCGCCGCTGGATGCGGTTGGTTGGCGGGTCGAGCGGGGTCCTCCTGGCTTTGGCCATTCTGTTGAGTGCGTCGCGGGGAGCGTGGTTAGCGTTGGCGCTGTGTCTGCCGCTGTGGTGGGCAACTCGCTCCCGGCGTAATTTGGTTGTGAGCACGGCGTGCGCTGTGGTTTTACTCCTGGGTCTGGCCGGTTACTTGATGTTGGTGCCGGGTGCTTCATTGCAGCAGGCCCCGATTGTGAATCAGACCCTGGTCCCCCTTTTTGCTCGACCGGACCGTGTGGATGTCTATCGCGGTTCGTGGTATCTGATCCAAGATTTCCCCTTTACCGGCATCGGGCTCGGCGGGACGTTCGCGATGGTCTACTCGCGTTACGTGTTGCTAATCCAGGTGCCCTTCTTGACCTACTCCCACAATTTGTTTCTGCAAGTGTGGTTGAATCACGGGGTGCTGGGCATTCTCGCCTTTACCTGGCTAATCGCTGCTTTCTGCGCCTTGGTCTGGCGAGTAGGCCGGCGGGGCGATGCACTTTTTCAGGGAGCCTGGCTGGGGGTGGCGGCGATTCTGCTGCACGGTTTGTCGGACGCGCGCCAGTATGCCGATGGATGGACGTTTTTCCCGTTTTTCGTGCTGTTGGGGTTAGCGGTAGCGAGTTGGCGGGTTAGCGAGTCGGCGAATCAGCGAGTCAGCGAGTCGGCGCATCGGCGAGGGGGCAGGTGGGTTTGGATGGTAGGGGTTATTACGCTGGGGGTGATGGGCCTGTTGGCGTGGCAACCGCTGGCGGCGATGGCTTACGCCAATGCGGGGGCGCTGCTCCAGGCGCGGGCTCAACTGACCGAGGGATTGTCCGATGAGCAGCGGAGTGATTTGATCCAGCAGGCGGTGAGTGATTACCAGCGAGCGGTCTCACTGGACGCGGACAATCGTACTGCTCAGCAGCGGTTAGGGATGCTGGCCCTGGACGCGCGGCGGCTCGACGAGGCGGTGACTCACTTGGAAGCAGCCTATAATGCGGACCCGACCAACGCCACCACGCACAAAGCACTGGGTCTGGCCTATACCTGGGCGGGGCGCTTTGATGAAGCCGGGCAATTGTTGGCCGATGTGCCGGAAATCGTAGAGGAGTTGAATGTGTGGGGTTGGTGGTGGGGCACCCAGGGGGAGTCCGAATGGGCGGCCAATGCCTATCGCGTGTCCTTGTTGTTGGAACCGGGACAGCCTGGAGTGAGGGATCGGTTGAGCGCTTTGGAAAGTGAGTAGCAGAGGGTAGTCCGGCATGATTATCTCGCGAACACCTTTAAGAATCAGTTTCGTCGGCGGGGGCAGCGATTTGCCGGCCTTCTATCGTCAGGAGCCCGGTGCAGTGGTCAGCACGGCCATCAATAAATACATTTACATCACTGTGAACCCCAAGTTCGACGATAAGATACGGGCCAGCTACTCGCGGACGGAGATTGTGGATAATGTGGATGAATTGCGCCACGAGTTGATTCGCGAGGCGCTCAAGATGGTGCGGATTGACAGGGGTATCGAGATCACATCCATCTCGGATATTCCCTCGCAGGGGACGGGGTTGGGTTCGTCGTCCACGTACACGGTGGGCTTGCTCAACGCACTGTATGCTTATCGGAATTATTTCGCTGGCGCGGAACGGCTGGCCCGTGAGGCATGTATGATTGAGATTGAGCGCTGTGGCAAACCCATCGGCAAGCAGGATCAGTATATCGCTGCCTATGGCGGGTTGCAGTTCATTCGTTTTAATCCCGATGAGAGCGTCTTCGTTGATCCCATCATCTGTGCGCCGGAGACTCGAGAGCGGCTACAAGAGGGGTTGTTGATGCTCTACACTGGTCTGGTACGCAACGCTGACGAGATTCTGGAGGAGCAATCACGAAATACCCAAACCGATGAGGAGAAGCGGGCCAGTCTGCGGCGCATGGTGAATCTGGCCGAGCAGATGCGCGAGGCGCTGCTGCGCAACGACCTGAACGGTTTCGGCGAGGTGCTGCATGCCGGCTGGATGGAGAAGCGCAAGCTGGCCAGTGGCATTACCAAACCGTGCATTGATGAGTGGTATGAACGAGCCCGGGCGCACGGCGCTATCGGGGGCAAGATATTGGGTGCGGGGGGTGGGGGCTTTCTTCTGCTCTACGCCCCGCCGGAGCGGCATGCGGAGATTTGTGAGGCGCTGCCAGAACTGCGGCCCATTGCTTTCCGCTTCAGCCCGCAGGGCAGCAAACTGATTTATGTGGAAGAGAATGGGTATGGGGATGAGTAGGACTGTTCCAACCGGGGAAGGGCCTCCCGAAGTGAGGGCGGAGTTGTGACAAGTAGCGTATATGGTCAAGTACAGGTGGAGTGATATGACTTCTAATTTGAAAGAGCTGTTTCGCTATCGAGAATTACTTTGGAGTTGGGTAGTTCGCGATATAAAAGTGCGTTACAAGCAGTCGTTGCTAGGTATTGCTTGGGCCATTTTGCAACCCTTATCGGCAACGATTATCTTCACAGTGGTCTTCTCACGCTTTGTGCGCGTGCCTACAGGTGGTATTCCCTATCCTATTTTCTACTACTCAGCGTTGTTGCCTTGGACTTTTTCATCGTCATCCATCACTTTTGGAGTGAGCTGTCTGGTGAATAACATGGGGCTGGTGACCAAAATCTACTTCCCGCGTGAGATATTGCCTATCTCGGCGGTCGTTGCTAGTTTTGTGGATTTTTTGATCGCTGCCGTGATCTATGCTGGGATGATGGTTTTCTATCAAGTGCCAGTTGGTCCTAGTTGGGTATGGATGCCGGTTTTACTTCTCATCCAGGTGATATTAACTCTGGGAGTAGTGTTGTTCGCCTCGGCGTTGAATGTATTCTATCGGGACATTCGTTTCGTGGTGCCATTGGGCATGCAGCTCTGGATGTATCTGACTCCCATAATCTACCCGCTAAGTATGGTGCCGGAACGTTTCCGTGGACTGTATTTACTAAATCCTATGGCTGGGTTGATAGATTCTTACCGGCGAATCATCTTGCAGGCGCAGTGGCCTGACCTGGCTGGTGTTTCGGTGGCCGCGGTCATCTCGCTAGGGATTTTTATCCTGGCTTACATCTACTTTAAACGGGCTGAGGCTGTTTTTGCTGACATTATTTAGCGCATTGTTGGATGAGAGGATGCGGATGGCGGTGATCGAGTTTGAGAACGTGCGTAAGGCGTATCGAATAGGGCGAGGCCGGGGTAGCCTTCGCGATGCTATTCCCCAAATGTTCGGGCGCGTGATTGGGCGTGGGCATGATGATGCAAACTTGCTCTGGGCCTTGGATGGAGTGAGTTTCGAGGTCGGCGCAGGTGAGACACTGGGGCTTATTGGACCCAATGGAGCAGGTAAGACCACCATTCTCAAGCTGCTCTCGCGTGTTACACGGCCCACCAGCGGGCATATTGCTGTCAAAGGGCGCTTGTCGGCGCTTATTGAGTTAGGGGCTGGCTTCCATCCCGATTTAACTGGGCGGGAGAATATTTACCTCAACGGGGCTATACTTGGTTTAAAAAAGCAGGAGATTGATCGCAAATTCGAACAGATTGTTGACTTTGCGGAGCTGGGAGATTTTATTGACACACCTGTCAAGCGCTACTCGTCTGGGATGTATGTGCGCCTGGGGTT
The DNA here is from genome assembly GCA_014360845.1 of Anaerolineae bacterium. Classification (GTDB taxonomy): domain Bacteria; phylum Chloroflexota; class Anaerolineae; order JACIWR01; family JACIWR01; genus JACIWR01. The sequence continues at coordinate 4,983 of JACIWR010000054.1, read as the reverse complement.
TGCTGTAGCTGCCCACGTGGACCCTGATGTGTTGCTCATTGATGAGGTGCTAGCCGTCGGCGATTACATGTTCAAAGACAAATGTGTGCAGCGCATCAACGAGTTTAGAGAAGCGGGCAAAACAATGGTGATCGTCTCGCATAATAAGGAGATGATCCAGAAACTCTGCACGCGCACGATTTTCTTGAATGAGGGGCAAGTAGTATATCAAGGCGATACTCAGAAGGCCTTGGACCTTTATCACACAGGCTATGCTGGCGGTACATTACGAACGGGAAAACAACTTGGTGAGCGAGGAAATGCTATCCGCGAGATGCAAATAACCAAAGTGGTTCTACTAGATGGGAAAGGTCAGGAACGCAATTCATTTCTGACGGCCGAGCCGATGGTCGTACAGATACACTTTCGAGCCAATGCGTCAGTGGATGATCCGGTTTTCTATTCGCGCATTCGTGAGGGATACCGGGTCCTGCACGGTACGACTACTGCTCGCTTTGATATCAAGGGGCATTTTGAAGCAGGTGATGAGGGCGTGGCTGAAGTGCGTTACGAGAGCTTGAATCTGCTGAATGGAGAGTACAACATCAACGTGGGTATCAAACGGGATCATTTCTCACCACTCACTTTCGATCAGATTGACGCTGCAGTGAGTTTCACCGTAGGCTCACGCTTCGATCAGGGTGGCGCGCTGGTGTACTTGCCGCATCACTGGCAGGTACATCGCGTATCCCAGGAATAAGGAGTGGATGTGTCTCGCAAAAAAACACTGGTGCTTAGTATAGATAGCGGTTGCTGGGAATATCTGGACCCTTTACTGGCAGTGGGGCGGCTGCCAAATGTGGCCAGGCTCATTGAGACAGGTGTGCGTGGCGTGTTGGAATCCACCATGCCGCCCATTACACCCGTGGCTTTTTCGTCGTTCATTACGGGCACCAACCCCGGCAAGCATGGTGTCTTCGACTGGACTGTACGTCGCGCTGATGGGAGTACCCAGCCAGCTAGCGCCTCTGTGCGGCGAGGAATGCCTTTTTGGCACTACCTTAACCGGGCAGGAGTGCGGGTGGGAATATTTAACATTCCGGTGACCTACCCGCCCCAGCCTATTGAGGGCTTCCTGGTGCCGGGCATAACCGTGCCCAGAAACACGCGCAACCTCACCTATCCACCTGGCGTGCAGGACTGGATCGAAGCCCGGTACGGTTCCTACCAAGTGGACGTGCCACATGAATTACTGGATGATGAGGGAGTGGAAGCCTACGTTTCTGCCTGGCTAAGATACGAAGAGATGCAAACCGACATTGCCTTGGCCTTGATGGGCGAATACGATGTGGACGTATTGGCTTTCAACTATGCTTCTCTGGATCGGATCAACCATTTCTCGCCGAACATGGCGGACATCGAGCGTACGCTGACCAACGTGGATGCGCAGATTGGGCGCTTCGTGGAGCACTATCCCGAGGCTAACTTTATCCTCATGTCCGACCATGGCTCGCGGCGGGTCAAGAGTGCCTTCCTCCTGGGCAAGTGGCTGGCGCAACATGGCTACGCCGTTTACGGAGAAAAGTCGTTAGACATTCCCACTTACGAGATCAACTTTGCTCTGGCCCAATATTTCCGAGCGCGAGGAATGAATGGTACCAGCGAGAGGGTGCTGCGCAATTTGCTTAAGAGTGTTCTGAGCATGACGCCGGCCATACTGCGCCGCCCGGTGTGGCAGGCGATGTACCGCGCCGCGCCGCAGGCGTTGGCTTACCGCTTCACCGAACGGTTAGATTGGGCGCGCACCAGGGCTTATGCCATGTCCAATAGCGGGCCGATCCTGATCAACGTGCGAGGGCGTGATGGCGTGGGAGTGGTGCGTGAAAGAGATTACGAACCCCTGCGCGAGATGATCATTCGGGATTTGCTAGCTGTCGAGGACCCAGTGAATGGCGGCAAGGTGTTCCAGCAGGTCTACCGGCGCGAAGAGATTTATCACGGCCCAGCATTGGAACTGGCTCCCGACATCGTCGCTGACCACTACAGTTCTGCCTGTGACCTGATTGTGGACAACGAGCCGCAGCGGTTCTGCTTTGTCAACCGCCTCAACCGCTTTGGAGACCATGTCCGGGGTGGGTTGTTCGTCCTTTCCGGCCCGGATTTCGTGGCGGATGACAGTGCGAGCCGTCGGGCATCCATCATGGACTTGCCCGCCACCGTGCTGCACCTCCACGGTGTGCCTATCCCAGAGGATTGGGATGGACAGGTAATGAGTGAGTTTTTCACTCCTGAGTTCATGGCCGAGCATCCACTGCGCACGCAGTCAGCCAGTACCGGGGCAACGCCAGTCGAGCAGCCGGAATATGGAGACGATGAAATAGAAGAATTAACAGGGCACCTGAGAGGACTGGGTTATTTATGAAATCTTTGCTGATTACTTCTACCTTCCCACCACGAGTAGGTGGTCGAGAATTCTACCTCCACAGTATCTTCTCCCGTTTTCCACCAGGTGATGTGGTGGTGATGACTCACGATCGAGAAGGAGATTGGCAAGCTTTTGATCAACAAAGTGCATTGCGTACTTTCAGGATGAAGCAGACCGATTTCTACTGGTATTTTCGAGGGCGGAGAGCTCGGTTCAGTTGGTCTGTCTTTCTAGGCTCACTGTGTCTTCGCGAGCGGATAAGTGTTGTGCATTGTGGTGTGGTACTACCCGACGGGATGAGTGGCTGGTTGTTGAAAAGAGTGTTTGGTAAGCCATATATCGTGTATACCTATGCCAAAGAGATCCAAGAGCTGTTGCCTACTGAATGGCACTGGCGCAATTTTCAGCGGACTTTACAAGAAGCTGATAGAATTGTCACTATCAGCAATTATACCAAGGACAAGTTAGTGAAGTTGGGAGTTGATCCGACCAGAATTGTAATGATCTATCCGGGGGTAGATTTGGGAGTTTTCCACCCTGACCCAGCAGCTGGTCAAGCCGCTCGTCTCCGTCATGGGTTATCAGATGAGCAACTGGTGCTCCTTACCGTAGCCCGCCTGGTGCCTCGTAAAGGACACGATAAGGTCATCGAGGCTTTACCAGCGATATTGGAACGGGTGCCAGACGTTGTCTATCTGATCGTGGGTACGGGACCGGGAGTAGACTGTCTGCGAACCCATGCCCAGGAGAAGGGTGTGGCTGACCGAGTGATTTTTGTGGGGCAGGTGCCGGATGAAGATCTGCCAGCCTACTACAACGCTGCCGATGTGTTTATTATGCCTAATCGCGAGGAAGGAACGGATGTGGAGGGGTTTGGCATCGTCTTCCTGGAGGCCAACGCCTGCGCTAAACCGGTCATCGGCGGGCGGTCCGGCGGGACGGTGGATGCCGTGGCCGATGGGGAGACTGGCTATCTGGTGGATCCTTTTAGCCCAGAGGCCGTTGCCGAGGCCGCTGTCCATCTGCTCACCGACCCGGCGCTGGCCCGGCGGATGGGGGAGCGGGGACAAAAGCGGGTGCAACAAGGGTTTTCATGGGATCGGGCAGTGCGGCAAGTACGAGAACTCACGATAGAAGTCGCCGCTGCTGCCAAGGAGGAGCGGGTTACATTAGCTCACCCAGCCCGCTTAGCACATTCGTTGGGTCTCTTTTTGCAACGGCTATAGGAGGGGTGATCATGCCCGGTTTGGTAGGGGTCATCGGCGAGATGTCGCCGGGGATTCGGGATAAATTGTTAAAGGACATGATTCGAGCTATCAGGCACGAAGACTGGTATCAGGTGCATCATTATACTGACGGAGGCATAGGGTTGGGGAGGGTCAGCCTCGGGATCCTGAACCCCGAACCCCAGCCTATCTGGAACGAGGACCGCTCTCTATGCATTTTCATGGAGGGTGAGGTCTATGATTATGAAGGAGAGAGACGGCACCTCATTGAGCGGGGGCATCGGTTTCATGTGAATAACGATCCGGAGTATGTACTGCATCTATACGAGGAGTATGGTGAAGACTTTGTGCTCAAGCTCAATGGGGCCTTTGTGGCAGCGATTTGGGATGTGCGACAGCGCAAGTTACTTGTCATTAATGACCGGCTGGGTCTGCGGCCTTTCTACTACACTCAACACAACGGGAGATTGCTCTTTGGGGCGGGTGCGCGTGCTGTAGTAGTGGATCCCTCTTTTGATCGGAGGGTCAACCCAGTGGCCCTAGTTGAGTTCTTGTCGTTTCAGCATCTTCTGGGCGATAATACCTTGTTCCAAGGAGTTAGCTTGCTGCCACCTGCCTCGGTGATGGTGTATCAGGAAGGACAATTGAGTCTCCACCCGTATTGGGAGCTCCGATTTCCGGAGACCTACGAGTACCACGACGAGGAATACTATATTGAGCGCTGGATCACCTTAGTGCAGCAGGCTGTGGCTCGTCAGATGCGTGGACCTGAACCCCTGGCCGTGCTTTTGAGTGGCGGGGTGGACTCACGCAATGTCCTAGCTCTGATGGACCGGGAGCGATTCCCAGTGCTAACTTTCACTTTCGGGCAACCCGATTCCGACGATGTTCGTCTAGCCCGCGAGGTAGCTGCTACTCTGGGGGTGAAGAACCGCTTCTTTCGGCTGCAACCTAACTACCTTCTGCACCTGGCCGAAGAGGGGGTACGCCTCACTGATGGCATGAAGAGCTGTGTACATATGCATGTCCTGGGGCCGTTGCGGGAAATGGCGGATCAGGCCCGGGTTTTCTATCTGGGCTATCTAGGAGGCACCATCCATGGCGACTCGGTCTCGCCGGACCTGTTGGCTCCTTTCGAGGAATCGGTGATGATCCGGTTGTTGTTTCGCAAGCGGAACACCTTATTCCAGGAGAAGGAGCACGAGCAATTGTTCACTGATTCTTTCTACCAGCGGGTGCGTGGCCAGGCCTTTGATTCCTTCCAGGCGGCCTTGCGGCGTTCACATTCCACTTGGGCTGCTGACAAGAACAATTACCTAGAGGCTCAGGAAGTGGACAGGCGGTTCACTACCG
>JACIWR010000539.1 GCA_014360845.1 Anaerolineae bacterium | reverse complement strand
CAGATCGGCAGGTAGGCGGCTCTTGGTACTTTCTCACATGATGATGGCGCTGGGGAGATGTGCGAAGCCAAGGGGCTGCACTGTAGCCGCCGCCAACCTGCCCTACTTCGGTTGAGAGAGCCCTACCTGCCGCTCGGTCCGGTAGCCAGGTGGCAGGTAGGCGGCGGGACGGTCTGTCATCGGAGAGGCTGAGGCCGAGTAGCAGGTTGTGATCAGGAAGGCGGTCTTTTTCACCCCGCCGCCAACCTGCCCTACAAGTTTCTTGCTAAAATTCAACAAGGAGGGGCTATGAATCCGACGTTTACATTGCGGGTGCTTTCCAAAAGCGATGTTCAGCAGGCCGTCAGCATGGCCCGAGCCATCGAAATCGTGAAAGGAGCCTTCGCTCAACTCTCGGCGGGCAAGGCGGTGGTGCCCATCCGCACCCAACTGCCGGTGGACCGCCATCAGGGAGTGACTCTGTTCATGCCCGCTTATTTGAGCGAGTCGGACGACCTGGGGGTGAAGATTGTCTCGGTGTTTCCGCGCAATCTGGAACGGGACATGCCGACGATCTTCGCTCTGGTGGTCGTAGTCGAGGCCGACACGGGGCGGCCCATCGCGGCCATGGACGGCACGTATCTCACGGCTTTGCGCACGGGCGCGGCCTCCGGCGCGGCGACCGATTTGCTGGCCCGGCCCGATGCTCACGTGGCGGCAATATTCGGCGCGGGGGCTCAGGGGCGTACTCAACTGGAGGCGGTGTGCCAGGTGCGCGACATTCGCCGCGCCTGGGTATTCGATGTCAACGCCGAAGCCGCCGCCCGCTACGCTGAGGAGATGCGTGGCCGGGGTGGGCGTGTGCCCGCTGACATTCGTGTGGCCCGTTCGCCTGCGGAAGCAGTACGCGAGGCGGATGTGATCTGCACAGCCACGACTTCTACCTCGCCCGTGTTCGCCGATGGCGACCTGCGGCCCGGCGTGCACATCAACGCCATCGGCGCTTTTACCCCGCAGATGCAGGAGATCCCGGCGGATACGGTGCGTCGCGCGCGGGTGGTGGTAGGCTCGCGGGAGGCGTGTTGGGCGGAGGCCGGCGATCTCATCATCCCCCGCGATCAAGGACTGATCAGTGAGGAGCACATCTACGCCGAGCTAGGCGAGATCGCCGCCGGGGTGAAGGTGGGTCGGGCCAGCGCGGATGAGGTCACGCTTTTCAAGTCGGTGGGTAACGCGGTGCAGGATGTCTCGGTCGCCCGCGAGGTCCTGGTACAGGCGGAGCGTTTGGGATTGGGCGTCGAGGTTGCGCTGTGAGGGATGAGCGGGGGCGCACATCATCCAGGGCGATGGGCTACGCGCAGGTGATGGGGGCTGCGGCGCTGTGGGCCACCCTGGGGCTTTTTTACACCGGCTTCATTGACGTCTACGGTGTGCCGCCGCTGGGCGTGGCTTTTTACCGCGCGACTTTGGGTTTCACTCTCCTGCTGCTCGCGCTGATGGTTGCCCGTCCCCATTGGCTGCGGATCGCCGCGCGGGACCTCCCGCTCTTTGCCTTGTTCGGTCTGCTGGGGGTGGCGGCTTTTTTCATCACTTACGTGTATGCCATTCACCTCACCGGCATGGCCGTGGCCGTGGTGCTGATGTATACCGCACCGGCCTGGGTCACAGTTATCGCCTGGCGACTGTTCGGCGAGGGGCTGGGGCGGGTTAAGCTGGCGGCCTTGGGCCTGGCTTTTGGGGGCTGTGCGCTGGTGGCTCGTGTGGCCGATCCGTCCCAGATACGGTTGAATCTGCTGGGGGTGCTTTGTGGGTTGGGCGCTGGCCTGACTTATGGCTTATACACGGTGTTCAACAAGATAGCCGTGCGCCGTTATTCCCCGTGGACGGTGATGTTGTACGCCCTGGGGTTCGGGGCGCTGTTCTTGTTACCCCTGCAATCGGCGGCGGTTTTTCGTCCTCTGAGACAACCGATGCTCATCTTTTGGCTTTTGA
>JACIWR010000538.1 GCA_014360845.1 Anaerolineae bacterium | reverse complement strand
AGTGAGCGACAACACCCGCCGCTTCACCGGGGAGGTGCAGGCCTGCCCTGAGCCTGCCGAAGGGACCCCACCGGCCTGTACTACCTGCGGGCGAGGTGGTATGATCCGGACACCGGCCGCTTCCTGACGCGCGATCCGTTCCCTGGCCTGGCGGCGCTGCCGTCCACGCAGCACCCGTACGTCTACGTGGGCAACAACCCGGTCAACCTGACCGACCCCAGTGGGAAGTTCGTCAATATCCTCATTGGCGGTGTAGTCGGGGGTGCTGTCGGTGCGGGGGCTTACACCCTTTCGGTAGCTCTCTCCGGCCGGCAGTTCAACACACGGGACATGTTGGCCGTCGCCGGTACTGGCGCGGTAGCGGGAGGATTGATCGGCAGTGGAATCGGCATCCTGGCCCTGGTCGGGGCGGGAGCGGGGAGCTCAGGCCTGGGCTATCTGGCCGCGAACACCTGGACGGGCTCTCAATTTTGCGTCAAGGATTTTGGTATTGCCGTGGGGATAGGGGCGATCTCAGGGGCACTGACACCTGTAGTGGGCACTACTGTGCCGGGGGTGATGGCCTTGGAGGCTTCGGCGAACGTGGCTCAGTACTGGCTGACGGAGGTCACGAGTGGGAGGAGACCTACGCCGGGCGGCACAGCCTGGAGCGTTGCTACGGGAGTGCTTGCGGGCAGGATAGTCGGGCCATACCAGGGACCGCAGATACCACGGATGTATGATATGTCGTCTCTGTGGCTGGACCGAGGTCTGTTGAGGAGGATGCTGAGAGACGAGATCATACGATCAACTATTCGAGAATTTCCGCGCTCCTTTGTGGCCGCTACGGTTAGCAACGCTCCTGATTTTCCCATCCGATTGCTTGAAGGGAGGCTGTTCCGATGAAAAATTCAACATTTTGGGCACTGCTGTGGTATGAAGCGATGATGTGGGGATTAGCTTGCCTTCTTCACTACTCAGGTGAAGGTCTAAGGCGCAATGAGGAACGGATGGATGCCTCCATGTGGTTGAGAAAAGCGTTTGGGGATTTCAGAAAAGAGGGCACTCTGGAAATACGCGGTGTGATAGTGCAAAGTGCCTGCTATATCACAACGGTGATAGGTTTAGTTGCCGCTCTACGCTCTGAGCTAAGCAAAGAAGTGGGTATCTCTCTGGCATTTGGGCAACTGTTTCTATCCGGCTTTGGTGTTGTTCTCGTTTTCGATGTCGCGCCTCGCTTGTTCAAGAGGAGGAAAAAGTAGCCTGAGATTAGTAACTCGCGTTGAGCAGGGGCAACTGGCCAGTTGCCCCTGCTACCTGCACCTACCACTACGCGCCGTTTGGCAGCCTGCTGGCAGGGGGAGTGAGCGACAACACCCGCCGCTTCACTGGCGAGACCCAGGACCCCACCGGCTTGCTCTACCTGCGTGCCCGCTACTACGATCCAACGACGGGCCGCTTCTTAACAAGAGACCCGTTCCCGGGCCTGGCGGCGCTGCCGTCCACGCAGCACCCGTACGTCTACGTGGGCAACAACCCGGTCAATCTCACCGACCCCAGCGGGGAGTTCGCTTTCATCCCCCTGCTACTGGTAGCGGCGGCGGGTGGCTTCCTGGGCGGAGTAAGCTACTACACCCTGGAAGCCTACCTGCAAGCCGATCCCTGCACCGGTATGCAGTGGAAATGGCAGGAAGCCCTCTTCTGGGGCGGGGTAGGCACGGGGATTGGCGCTGTAATTGGCACTGGCATCTACGGCGGGTGGTGGGTTGGTGTCCAGCTTGGCTGGTGGGGAACGACCGGTACGGTAACAACAGGGTCGTATACGGTCTACTGGTATATGGAAAACGGTGTTCCACGCTATATCGGCCAGACAATAGACTTTGTCAGAAGAGCTGGGGAACATCTGCTGTACAGAGGATGGAAAGTATCGCCAATCCCCGGCCTCGAAAACCTCAGTCAGTATGATGCACGCGCTGTCGAACAGGTGCTGATAGAATACT
>JACIWR010000537.1 GCA_014360845.1 Anaerolineae bacterium | reverse complement strand
GTCAGCGTGGGGCCTTGCCCCACGCTGACTCTTGAGGAGGCACAATGGCTCAAGCCTACAGACGGATTCTCTTGAAGCTGGGTGGTGAGGCGCTGGCCGGACCCCGCGGCTATGGCATTGATCCCATCCGCGCCGAGGAAGTGGCGGCCAAAATCAAACGGGTGAAAGAGCACGAGGTAGAGATAGCCATCGTCATCGGCGCTGGCAATCTCTGGCGGGGTAAAGACGGATTGGCCCATGGCATGGACCGGGCTACCGCCGACCACATGGGTATGCTGGCCACGGTGATGAACTCCCTGGCCCTCCAAGATGCCCTGGAACGACAGGGAATCACCACCAGGGTACAGACCGCCATCGAAATGCGTTCTCTGGCCGAACCCTACATTCGTCTGCGCGCCATTCGTCACCTGGAGAAAGGTCGCGTTGTCATCCTGGGCGCAGGCACCGGCAACCCCTACTTCACCACCGATACGGCAGCCGCCCTGCGCGCGGTGGAAATCAACGCCGAAGTACTCATCAAAGCCACGAAAGTAGACGCCGTCTACGAGAGCGACCCCCATCTGAATCCCGACGCCCGCCGTTTCGAGCACTTGAGTTACCTGGATGCTCTGAACATGCGCGTGGGTATCCTGGACTCCACGGCGATCACCATTTGCATGGACAATGACCTGCCCATCATCGTGGTCAACTTGTGGGAGGAGAATAGCATCGAGCGCGCCGTCATGGGCGAGGCCATTGGAACCACCATAAGTCAGTAACAGGACAAGGGGGATACGATGATCAACGACGTTCTGAAAGAAACCGAAGCTCGCATGAACAAAGCCGTTGATGCATTGCGCGAAGACTTAAAAGTCATTCGCACAGGACGTGCGACTCCGGCCCTTATAGAGCGCCTGCCAGTGGAATACTACGGCTCGCTGACCCCGCTCAACCAACTGGCCACCATCTCTGCCCCCGAACCGCGTTTGCTGACCGTTCGCCCGTGGGACGCCACGGCACTGCCCGCCATCGAGAAAGCCATTCTCAAATCGGACCTGGGTCTCACACCCAGCAACGACGGCAAGATTATCCGCCTGGTCATCCCCCGCCTGACGGAAGAGCGGCGCGAGGAGCTGGCCAAAGTGGTGGCGCGGCGCGTGGAAGAGGGTCGGGTGGCAATCCGGCACTGCCGCCGCGATGCCATTGAAGACTTGCGCGAGTTAGAAAAGGAAAAACTGATCTCCGAGGACGATTTCTACCGGGGTCGCGACGAGGTACAGAAGTTGACCGACCAGTTCATCAAAATCATGGACGAGATGGGTCAGCGCAAAATCGCCGAACTCAAAGAAATCTAGCAAATTCGCCTCCGCATCCCCCAGGCGGAGCGTGTTTAGGAACGATTGACTACTATGGCAAATGAACAGGGTCTGAGCAAGGTACCGTACCACCTGGCCATCATCATGGACGGCAATGGACGTTGGGCTCGCCAACGAGGCCTGCCCCGTCTGGCCGGACACCGCGCCGGCACCGAAAACATCCGTCCCATACTGGAAGCCTGCGTCGAGTACGGCGTCCAGATGCTCACCATTTGGGCCTTCTCCACCGAGAACTGGGGCCGTCCCAAGCGCGAGGTGCGTGGGCTCCTGCGCATCTTGAGCGAGACCATTGATCGCCAGCTTCCCGAACTGCACGCCAACGGCGTCCGCCTGCGACACATCGGCCGGCTAGATAGGTTGCCCCGCAGTTTGCAGGAGAAGGTGCGCCAGGCCATCGCCCTCACGGCCAACAACGAACGCATCACCCTGAACGTCGCCTTTGACTACGGGGGGCGTGCCGAGATACTCCAGGCCGTACGGCGCATCATCGCCGACGGTATCGCCCCGGAGCAGGTAGACGAAGCTCTGTTCAGCCAATATTTGTACACCGCCGGCCTCCCCGACCCCGACCTGGTCATCCGCACCAGTGGAGAGTTCCGCACCAGCAACTTCATGATCTGGCAGGCGGCCTAC
>JACIWR010000536.1 GCA_014360845.1 Anaerolineae bacterium | reverse complement strand
CGTTTTCGATACAAAAACGGGGCTCGGATCACCGAACAGTCAACTGAGCAGCTACCCTCCACACAACAACTTCGATCGAACCTCCCACAGGCCTGGAAGCCCGCGGGGGGCTCGATTTCTATGCAGAAATTGGACACATCATTGACAAAAGATTAATAATGTGGTATAATGTTTTTAACTTTACCATCCGACACCCCCACTCAAGCCCCACTGATTAGGGACATAGATCGTCCCTCATCTCCAGGTGTCTCTCCCTTTTAGCATCAAGCACAGTTACTACTCAGGCTAGCAGGCGCACTGTCCTCCCCAGGCTCGTAGCCCCCGGGACGGGGACTTGGAGCATAGGCTGAGTAGTCACCAAGCACAGAACTCGTCCCAGCAATGCTTCCCTAACCGGAAGTCCGTCTCGCCACATCTTCTCCACAGCCGGGGACTGGAGACTTGATGTCGCAACATCACCCGAAGAAAGGTCCGAGATGGCGGATACATATCGCATCCCTTTGTTCAAGCCGAAGGCGGTGAGCCAGGAGACCGGCGTCAAAGCCGATGTGCTGCGCGCCTGGGAGCGACGCTACGGGTTACCCCAACCTGCCCGCAGCCCAGGGGGACACCGCCTGTACTCGCAGCGGGACATAGACACCATCAAATGGCTGGTCGCACGGCAGAGAGAGGGCCTGAGCATTAAACAGGCCGTGGAATTGTGGCGCGGTCTCGAAGCCAGGGGGCAAGAACCCCTCCAGAAACTGCCACCCGCCCCACCCGTCGCATTGCCGGCCGGCGACATCTTAGCCGAAATGCGTCAGGCGTGGGTATCGGCTTGCCTGTCCTTTGACGAAAGCCTGGCCGAACAAACGCTGGCCCAGGCCTTCGCCCTCTACCCACCGGAAACCGTCTGTCTGCAACTGCTGCAGAAAGGACTGGCGCAGATCGGCGAGGGATGGTACGCGGGTCAGGTCACCGTGCACCAGGAGCACTTCGCCAGCGCCTTAGCCCTGCGCCGGGTGGGGTCTTTAGTGCTCCACGCTCCCCCGCCCACCCGTCCCGGTCGGATCATAACCGCTTGCCCCCCGCGAGAAGCCCACACCTTCAGCCTGCTCCTGTTCACCTACCTGTTGCGCCGACGCGGTTGGGAGGTGTTATACCTGGGAGCCGATGTGCCCTGGCAGCAAATGAAAGCCGCCATTGCCCACATCAAGCCGCGCCTGGTCATCCTGGCCGCGCAGCGATTGTCGACCGCCGCCACCCTGCTGGAGATGGCCCATTCCCTGCAAGAGGAGCATCTGCTCCCCTCCTTCGGCGGCGGTATCTTCAACCGGCTGCCGGCCCTGCGCACTCGCATTCCGGGTCATTTCCTGGGCGCTACCCTGGAACAGGCCGTACCGGTAGTGGAGGAACTGATGACCACTCACCGCCCGCCCCCCGCGCTCACACCTGTCGCCCCAGATCACCTGGAAGCACTGGCGTACTATCGCGATCGGCGCACAGAGATAGAGAATCGGGTATGGGAGACCCTGCGATCGCAGGGGGTGGCCCCCGATTCCTTCCTTGAACTAAACGAGCAGTTTGCCCCCGCCCTCACCGCCGCTCTGGCCCTGGGTGACATCGCTTTCCTGGACAATCAATGGCAGTGGTTAAAAGGCCTGGGCCAAAGCGACCGTATTCCAACCACCTTATTGTACGCTTATCTACACGCCTATCAGCAGGCGACTCAGGCCCTTCTGGACGAACGGGACGCGCTCCTCGTCCGCTGGATGGTCCAACAGCTTGACACCGCATGAGGAGGTCAACACACATGCAAGCGAAATCAGTACTCATCATCGGCGCGGGCGTCGGTGGAATCGCCACCGCCGCCCGCCTGGCCCAACAGGGATACGCGGTCACCGTGCTGGAGAAGAATGACCGCCCCGGTGGCCGAGCTTCTCTGATCCAACAAGAGGGCTTCACCTTCGACACCGGTCCTTCCCTGTTCCTGATGCCCGCGACCTACGCC
>JACIWR010000535.1 GCA_014360845.1 Anaerolineae bacterium | reverse complement strand
CTGAGATTATCAACGGCGTCACCGTGCGCCGCTTCAAAGTGTTCGCCTGGGCCGGCCCGGTATTGCGCTATCTCCAGCAACTCGTTTACCTGTTGCATTTGCCGGGCAACGACCGCCTGCGCACCCTTTACAACGGGCCGATTATCCGGGGGCTGGAACGCGAGATTGCCGCTTTTCCATGTGACGTCGTAGCCGCCTCAGCTTTCCCAATGCGACACATGTTCTACGCCACGCGTGCCCGGCAGATGGGGGGCGCGCCCACGGTTCTGATCGGCGCCCTGCACATCGGGGAGTCCTGGGGATTCGACCGCCCGATGATTTACCAGGCCATCCGGCAGGCGGATGCCTACATCGCCTACACGGACTTCGAACGGGACTTCCTGGTCACGGAAAAAGGTATACCCGCCGAGAAGATCACCGTGATCGGGGCGGGCGTGGATGCAGAGAAATTCGCCCGTGCCGACGGCACACCAGTGCGAGCGCGCTACGGCTGGGGGAACAAGCCGGTGGTAGCGTTCATCGGTCAGCAGAGCCGCGATAAAGGAGTGGACACGCTGGTGCAGGCCATGCCCCGCGTGTGGGATGAGTTCCCCACAGCGCGGTTGCTGATCGCCGGGGGGCGCACCGAGTTCTCCCCTCAACTCAGGCGCATGGTTGCCGCACTGCCACCGGAACAACGCGCGCGGGTGACCATCGTGGATGGCTTCGCGGAAGACGAAAAACCGGAGTTGTTTGCCGCGTGCGACGTGTTTGCCAGCCCTTCACGCTACGAATCCTTCGGAATAGTTTACCTAGAGGCGTGGGCGGCGGGCAAGCCGGTCATCGGCTGCCGGACGGGCGCAGTTTCCACTGTAATCGCGGATGGCCAGGACGGCCTGTTAGTCCCGTGTGGCAATTCGTCAGCCCTGGCTTCAGCTCTGCTGACTCTTCTGCGCGATCCCGCCCTGCGACGGAAAATGGGCGAACAAGGACGGGCGAAAGTGCAGGCCAACTATACCTGGGAGAAGGTGACGCGCAAGTTCCGCGCAGTGTACGAGGGGGTAGTGAACCCGGAAAGTGTTCAGGCTTAAGGAGAACTCAGCCGTGTCACGTGATTTGGAATACGTGCCCTGTAACTTGTGTGGAGCAGACGATAGCGATCTAGCCTATCACAAACACGGTCTGGACATCCGGCGCTGTCGCCACTGCTCCCTTGTCTACGTCAATCCACGCCTGCCGGCGGAGAAAGTGTGGCAACGTTACAACCAAAACTATTTTTGGAACGAGTATCTCCCAGCCCATGACGCACCAGGGGGCCAAGTCAATCTCGACTCACAGCGGAGGCGATATGACAAGTTGCTATCGCGTCTGGAGCCATATCGCCAGGAAACACGGGGTCGTTTGCTCGATATGGGATGTGGGGCCGGTTTTTTCCTCAAGATCGCACGAGAAGCAGGGTGGGATGAGTTAGGAATTGACCTCTCCCCTGATGCTGTTGCCTTTGCCCGAGACAGACTGGGCCTACACGCCATCGCTGGGCAGATAGAGCACAGCGACTTGCCAGAAAACGCCTTCGACGTGGTTACATTGCTTGAAACAATCGAACATCTCTTTGACCCTATGGCGGTACTGTGCCAAGCTTACCGCGTTCTACGCCCTGGTGGACTGATCGCCGTTACCACACCCAATCTGAACAGCCTGGCTTTCAAATTTCTGGGACTAGACTGGTCTATCCTGAGCCCAACAGAGCACCTATACTACTTCACTGAACGTACAATCCAACAAATGCTAACCCGAACCGGCTTTCATAATGTTCGGGTAGAGCGCTCTTCCCTGGTCTTTGATGAAACAGCAGAGATTCGTGTCACCGACACACATCGTAAGAATGCCTGGCGATCTCGTCTGAGCGACTGGCTAGCCCGAAGAGTAGGGCGGATCTTGCGTCAGCCCATCGTGCGAGCAGGGTGGGGAAATACAATCTATGCGTTCGGCGAGAAAGAGGGCGAGAAGTGACT
>JACIWR010000534.1 GCA_014360845.1 Anaerolineae bacterium | reverse complement strand
GGTGGGGCTGCTGCTGGTAGGCATTGCCAACCTGTGGCTGCCCCACACTTCTATTGCTGCTCCCCCGGTTCGCCCTGCTGGGCAAAGGGAAATAAGCATTGAGGACGTGATCAGCCGACTGGATGGTTGGTTTGGCACAGCTTTCGCCGGTTATCGCTTCAATGAGTGGATTACGTTGGGCGACACTGCCCACGCCCGCGCCCGATTCAGCGAGGGCGATGTCCAAGTCTACATAGACCCCGACTTTCTGGATTCCCTGGAAGCCAACGCGGCCTACGTGGATTATTCGGCTTTGGGGTTGGGCTATTTCAACGATCTGGTTCTGGCCGACATACCGGCTAACGTCCCGGCCCAGACCATCTGGCACGAGGTGATGCACGCCATCTTTGACGCCCACGACTCCGAGTTGCTGGTGGAAAACGACGAGATGTACACCTGGTACATGGAGAATGTGGTCCTCCACGCCCTCCCGTGGCTGGTGGAGTATGAGAAAGAGCTGGCTAAAGGTGAAGCGTGCGACCAGAAGCTCCTGGATCAGAAGTGGGAGAAGTTCGTCGAGAAAATGCAGGGGGCCAGGAACACCGGTTATGGGGCCATCACCAGCGAGGCGCAGATTCAGCAGTTGCGCCAGTTGACCGGCTTTCATGTGGATGTGGACGCCATCCGCCAGGGGTACGTAGCCGCCGGACTGGATAAATGTGCCGCGGCCACTCCGGCGGTCGCGACCTCGGCGGCGCTGGACCTCATCTTCTGCATTGACGTGACGGGCAGCATGGAGGACGACATCGCCAGCGTCAAGGCGGCGGCTGCCAGCATCGTGAGTACCATCGCTGCCAGGAACAAGGATTACCGCGTGGCCATCATCGCCTACCGCGACTGGGACGATTCCATGGGCTACGCCATGTTCGAGGATTATCCCTTCTCCTCGGACCAGGCAGCTATCATCGGCAACATCAACAGTCTGAGCGTGGGCGGCGGCGATGATACGCCCGAAGCGGTGTTCGAGGCGTTGATGCGGGCCATTGATTCCAAGTCGGTGGGGGGCTGGCGGAACAACGTGAACAAGCAGATCATCTTGATGGGTGACGCGCCGCCCCATAATCCCAGCCGACAGGGGTACACCGCCGCTATCGTGGCCCAGGCTGCTGAGGATGCTGACCCCGTGGTCATCCAGGCCATTGTGGTGGGCAACGGTGGGGTCTACAATTCCGAGGCCGTTGCCGCTTTTCGCGAGCTGGCTGAGTTGACCAAGGGCAACTTCTTCGAGGCCGATGATGCCTCGGCGGTGCCTGAGGTGCTGCAACAAAGTATTGAAGTCATCGAAGGGCCCCAGACGGACTCGTTGTTAACGGGATTGGGGCTGATGCTGGTCGTCGCCTTGTGTCTGCTGGGGCTTTTCCTGATCGGTGTGCTGCTTTTCGTGGTCATTTTCTGGCGCGGACGAAGGAGACGAGGGCCCCATGTCCCGGCGCAGCGATATGCCGCACCACCAGCCGCGCCGTCCGTGCCCTGGCAAGGGGAGACGGTGGCTGCGCCGGCGGTCGTGATGGCCGAGTTGGTGGTGGAAGAAGGGCCGGATGCGGGGCGACGCTTTCCCCTGAAAGCCAATACCCGCCTGGGACGGGCTCCCGATAACGACATCGTGCTGCAGGATGCCCAGGTCTCGCGGCATCACGCCACCATCACCTTCAGCGGGGCGTCCTATGTGATCGCCGACCTGGGCAGTGCCAACGGTACCAAGGTCAACGGTGTGCGCATTGACCAGCCGCGCCCCCTGCGTCACGGCGACATTATCGCGGTGGGATCTGAACAGTTAGTGTTTTACGTGAGGTAGTGCGCGACGCGAGTCCGGGTAGGGGGTGGCAGGTCTAACACGCCCCCTGGCTACCGGACAGTTTTGATGTATCTTCTCAATAATTTGGGGTAGGGGCAGGTCTTGCACCTGCCCGCCTGGGCGACCGCAAGGGTTCGCCCCTACATTTTGAGAAGATACGTTTTGATCGAGTATCGCTGCGCAGGGTACAAGGGAGCGGCCTCAC
>JACIWR010000533.1 GCA_014360845.1 Anaerolineae bacterium | reverse complement strand
ACCCGCGAGACGGAGGTCGGCGAGCAGATTGTGCTGACCGGCCACAGTGAGTGGGGGGCCGATTTCCAGGCCACGCTCTACACCTACAACATGCATCCCGGCCTGCTGCGCTGGCGTCTGGAGATGGTCTGTCGCGGTCAGCCCCCGGCCGGTGCCACACCCGAGCTCCAGTTCGTGGAGTGCGTTACCGGCGCGGAGACCAGGGGTCAACTGGAGGTCTACGCCGACCGCGCGCCCATGGCCGCGCCGCACCTCTATGGCTATAGCGCCGCGCTGGACAGTACCCTCTTCTACTGGGTTGACCTGACGGCCCTCAACTCCTTCATGGAAGCGGCTCACTACACGCCCTCGGCCACGCCCCGCCGCCAGGGCCAACGACTGGGGCACAGCTTCTCCCAGACCGACCTGGCCAACCAGCCGCAGCAGGGGGCCGTGCCGCTCTATGATAGCTATCTCTATCTGATGCCGGGGGAACCGCCGGACGAGGATGCCATGTTCGCCCGCTACCTGCACAACCTGGGCGACATCTACGACCTGATGGCCGTGCCAGACGACCCTCTGCCCGACTGGTTTGGCCTCGAGACATGGGATGGCCAGGGCCTCCCGGCAGGCATCCACCAGGCCACCCTCCGCGACCTGGGGAACGACGAGGTCTGGGTCTCGGTGGGCGGCAAGCGCTACCTGCGCGCCTACGTGGCCGATAGCCGCCAATCGGCAGAGTTGATCACCCAATTGGATGTCTACACCGCGCTGGCTCGCTATCGGTTGCGCTTCGGCCAGGCGCCCGACTATGACGCCGAACTGCGGGCGACGATCCCCGACTTTTTCAACCCCGATTTCGGCCCGGCAGGCATGTTCCAGAACAGCGGCCCCCTGGCCCTGACCGGTTCCCAGCAACGCGGCGATACCTGGTACGAGCTGGGCCACGCTCTCAAGGTGGCCGAACTGGCCCTGATGGACCCCACCGACGTCGAGTTGCGCGAGCTGGCGCTGCGCAGCGGCGAAGCGTGGATCGAATTCGCCCAGGCGGTGGACTATCGCTTTCCCCAGTTCTATAGCTTCGACACCTGGCAGGGCACCGGACGCGAACCGGATGCCACGGGCGCTTTTGCCTATTACATGCTGCTGTTGCACGAGTTGACTGCTGAGGAGCGTTATTTGGATCAGGCGCGGACCGCTCTCCACTCTCTGCAGGGCTACGGTTTTCGCCTGGCCTATGAGACACACATGACGGCGCTGACGGCGGCCGCCGCGGCGCGCATGTATCAGCTTGAGGCCGATCCCTTCTACTTGGAAGTCGTCAACCGCGCCGTGGCCAATCTAATGCGCCTGTCGTGGCTGTGGGAATGCGACTACGGTTGGATGAAGGGGGACTCTGATCAGCCACTGCGCACCTTCTTTGGACTGAATCCCACCCAGCAGAGCGCTGTCATCACCGCTAAAGAGCAGTACGAGGCCTGGGTTTACCTCATTGAGACCTTACAGCGCCTCCACGGCAAGCTGGACCCCACCGTGGAGAAACTCGTTGCCGAGTTCGTCAAACATACCTTGCTGACCATTCCCACTAGCCTGCCACCCTTCCTGCCCCCCGAGGCGGCTACCGGGCACCCGGCGGCCTACGAGACCGTCACCGAGAACGACCTGTCGCTCTTTATCCCCCTGGAGGACTTGCGTGACGGTTGGGATGTGAGCGGGGCCATCGGTCAGGAGGTGTACGGCGCGGGTCTGGCCCCGACCCTGGCCGCCCTGTCCCTGGTGGAGGTGGAGCCGGGCCTGGTCGTCTACAGCGGCTACCCTCTGAGCGGGATGGAGGGGACGACGGTGACTTTTGCCGGTGTGCCCGGCACTTACACCCCCGTGGTCGTGTTCGGCGCCAGCGGCGTGCTGGACGCGGTGGGGAATGAAGTCAACGCGCAACCGTGCGGGGGCGCTCTGTGTTTTCGGGCGGAGGGTGGGGCGAGTTATGCGCTACAGCCCCATTAGCCAAATGGGGCGGTTAGTGGTATACTATTGACAGGCCCTGCGAGTTCGCTCTGGGTTGCGATTCCTG
>JACIWR010000532.1 GCA_014360845.1 Anaerolineae bacterium | reverse complement strand
ATCTCCAATAGCGCCGACTTCAGCGGGGCGGACTGGGAGCCCTTCAGCGCGGACAGACAATGGACCCTGGCCTGCGACAACGGCCTCAAAACCGTTTACGCCAAAATCCGCAACTCCTACGGCACAGTACGCGGCCCCGTGTCGGATACTATCACCCTGTCAGCATCAGAATCTCACCACCTGGCCGTGAGTCACTCGTCCCTCACCTTCTTGTGCGGCCAGGATACAGGGGAACTGATCCCCTCTGAACTGCAGATAACCATCAGCAACACGGGAGTGGGGTGCAGCCTACCCTGGGAGGCGGAAAGAGCCACCGAAAACGGTAACTGGCTCACCCTCAGCCCGTCATCGGGCGACACCGGCGACGCGGGCTCGACTCTCACCGTGCAAGCCAGCGGTTTCGACACTACGACCATAACCATCCACCACGGGGTGATCACCATCACCGCTCCCGCCGCACCCAACAGCCCGCTGATCATCCCCGTGCAGGTGGTCGTCGCCGAGCACATCTACCAGGCGTTTCTGCCTATGATTACCAAAACCTATTAACCGACCCAGCGCACGACGCCAAGAAATGCCCCGCTTCCTGAGCTGATTTATTCAGCTTACCTTTTTGACAATTGTAAGGCATTCCTGTATAATGGGGACCAAATTCATCCTGCGAAAGGAGAAACCCCATGATTACCGCCACTATCACTGCCAAGGGCCAGGTCACCATACCCAGCTATGTACGGAAAGCTCTTAATCTCAAATCTCGCGATCAGGTCATTTTCATTGTCGAGGGCGAGCGTGCTATCCTCATCCCGGCACGGCGGCGTTCTATCATGGAACTGCGGGGCTCACTACCGGCTACAGCGCCCTTCCCTGGTCACCAGGAAATCAGAGAGGAAGTGCGCCGCCAGCGCGGCCAAAAACTGGCACTGGAGACTTGCAGATGAGACAGGCATACGTAGATACCAACGTTATCCTGCGTTTTCTGGTCAATGATCCGCCGGATATGGCCGCAGAAGCAGCCCAATTGTTCCAGGCCGTAGAAGATGGCAAAGTTAAACTGGTAGTGGACGACACAGTTATCGCCGAAGCCGTGTGGGTGCTCCAATCCTACTACCGTCATCAGGCCGCTGATATTGCTACCACGCTGCGCGATTTCCTGCTGCAGAACGGGATCGAGACAGAGGATAAAGCAACGCTGCTCCAGGCCCTGACTCTTTACGAAACCAGAAATATAGACTTCGCTGACGCACTGATAGCGGCACGCATGCAAAAAAACGGAATTGCTCACGTCTTCAGCTTTGACACGCACTTCGACCAAGCGCCAGGCATTCACCGCTTATTGCCTGCCGACTTCTCTTCTCTTGAATCTGAACAATAGATAGAATGGAGCACTTATACCTGTAATTTACTACGCGAAGGAGACCGGCATCCCACAATGTGTAAACGAACCTGGCAAGTCACAGCACTTACTCTATTGCTGATAACTATACCCCTGAGCTACAGTATAGCTTCTGAACGCCTGTTATCGCCTGCTGGCACAATTGCCCTGGCTGCCCCTCGTCTCCCATCACAGCCAGCAGACCAAGTCCCCCCGCCCAACATCCGCGCCTCGGAGACAACGACCACTACCCTCTACCTGCCCCTGGTGATGCGCAACTACGTTGCACCCGTGTACCCCAACGACCCCGCTTACGAAGGCGATGATCAGTGGGGATTGAACAAAATCGAGGGGCCCAAAGCCTGGGGCATCACCACCGGATCAAGCCTTGTGACCATCGCCGTCATTGACACCGGCGTGGACCTGGACCACCCCGACCTGCAAGACAAAATCGTACCCGGCTGGGACTTCGTCAACAACGACGCTACCCCCGACGACGACCACTCCCACGGCACCCACGTCGCCGGCATCGCCGCCGCCACAACAAACAACGCCCTGGGCATCGCTGGCGTCGCCTGGAACACGAGGATCATGCCCGTCAAGGTGCTGGACTCCGGCGGGAACGGATCCATGGACGACGTGATTGCCGGCATGACCTACGCCGCCGACCACGGAGCCCAG
>JACIWR010000531.1 GCA_014360845.1 Anaerolineae bacterium | reverse complement strand
CTGCCTCGAAAGCGGCCTGGGCAATGCCCACCGCCTGGGCCCCAACGCCGATACGCCCCGCGTCCAGCACGATCATGGCGATCTTGAAGCCCTGTCCCTCTTCCCCCAGCAGATTCTCCGCCGGCACCCGGCAATCCTCGAAGATGAGCTCACAGGTATTTGAGCCACGGATGCCCATTTTGTGCTCTTCCTTGCCCACCGAGAAGCCAGGGAAGGTCTTCTCCACAATAAACGCCGATATGCCCCGCGTGCCTTTGCTCTTATCCGTCATGGCGAAGACGATGACCACGTCGGCGATGCCGCCATTGGTAATGAAGTGCTTGCTGCCGTTGAGCACGTAGAAGTCACCGTCGCGCACGGCCGTCGTGCGCTGCGCCGCCGCATCCGACCCCGCCCCCGGCTCGGTGAGGGCGAAGGCTCCAATCCACTGGCCGGTCACCAGTTTGGTCAGATACTTCTGCTTCTGCTCCTCCGTGCCGAACTTGACCAGCCCATAGTTAACCAGCGAGTTCTGCACGGCCATGACGATAGCCGTGCTGGCGCAGGCTTTGGCCAGCTCTTCGATAGCGATCACGTAACTGATGGTGTCCGCTCCACAGCCGCCGTATTCCTCCGGAGCGGTTAGACCCAGCAACCCCAGCCGGCCCATGGTTTTGATGTTCTCGAAGGGCACTACCCCCTTCTCGTCCAACTCCGCCGCCAGGGGCGCGACATCCTTCTCGGCGAAATCTCGCACCATCTTGCGCATCATCTCGTGCTCTGCGGTGAACTTCAGGTCCATCATTGGCCTCCTTCTTCATCATTGACAGCGGATAAGATAGTCTTGGTACTCCACCCTTAATCGTGGAGGTGCTTTTCCGGCAACAGAACCACACAGAAAATGAAACTTTCTGTGAAAATCTGTGGGTTTCTGCGGCAAAATTGAATCGTCCACGGTTAAGTGGGGCGCTACCGATAGTCTTGATTATAGTGCAAAATGCCACCTCTGTCCAGTTCACAGGATGCAGGGAGGCATTTCACTTTTGGGGCAAGCGCGAGCGGAACGCAGGGGAGTCGAAGAATACTTGCGAAGCGGTTGGCCTCCTTCAACTGCGCTCGCTCCGCTCAGGATACCCCCTTCGACTCTTCGAAACCCGTAACCCGAACCCTCAACCCACATTCCACTTCCACCACAGACGATTCCCCTCCAACTCAAAATCAATCTCGCCACGGCTGTGCAAATAGCTGAGATGAGAATAGATGGTGGGGTGAAACATGAAATAATCGCGGATGCGATTGATGTTCAACCCGAAATGATCCGCCACAGCAGCAACGATGTCCGTCGCCCCCGCCCGGCCCCGGGATAAATACTTCCGGATGAAATCCAACGTCTCGTGCACACGGGCGATGTTCCGCTCCAGCAAGGGAACAATGTCCCGGTACAAGCTGCCGTGGGCCAGCAGATAATAATCAGCCTCGATGGTCCGCAGCCGCTCCAGGCTCTCCAGGCGCATGCCCACGCTGTAAGCGTAGGGGATTTTGACGTGTTCCAACTCCACCTCACCAGCGAGCAAATCCCCCAGGAAGAGCACTTTCCCCGCCCGGTAACAGGTATGCGTTCCTGTATGACCGGGCATGGTTATCGCCTCGACGGTGGTTCCGGCGATGGAAAGCGCCCCTTCCATCACCACCTCGTGCACTGGTGACGGTCGGGCCGAGAAGCGAGGGGCGGCAATCTCGCGGATGGGCTCCGCCCCGGCGAACATGAAAAGACGGCCCCAGATAGGCTGTTGGATAACCGTGCTATCGTACAAAGGCGCGTAGACCCGCACCCCAGCCTGCTCCACCAGATACGCATTGCCCCCCACGTGATCGCCGTGGCCGTGCGTATTGCACACGGCTACCGGACGCCAGCCCTGGGCCTGCAGCAGACGGAGAATCTGGCGCGCCGAGCGATCGCCGATACCCGAGTCAATGAGCACTACCTGGTCGTCATCGCCCCGTATCACACCGATATTGATCACGCCTGCCAGGTAATAGACATGGTCCACGATGTGTTTCAGCTCCATTGCTCTCCTCCGC
>JACIWR010000530.1 GCA_014360845.1 Anaerolineae bacterium | reverse complement strand
ATTTTCAATCTTTTCTACCGGGTGGATTCCTCGGCTCCTCAGTTGAGCAGAGGCGTGGGGTTGGGCTTAGCCATTGCCAAGCACATCATTGAGGAGCACGGAGGGGAGATCCATGTGGAAAGTGTGCCGGGCGAGGGCAGCGTGTTTTATTTCACCTTGCCCAAGATGGAGGAGAATACGGTATCATAGTGCAGCGAATTGAAGGATGGAGGCGGTCACCGCTCTGCGGGGGGAGGAAGAGATGAATAATTCGGCGAGCACTTTGCGTTTTTTGCAGAACGAGAATCGTCGCTTGCGAGAGGAGAACGAATCTCTGCGGGAAGAGGTGCTGGCTCTGCGCGAATACATGAAAGCGCTGAGGACACTGCACCAGGCGACGGAGACCATCACAGCTGAGCAACAATTGGAACCTTTGCTGCGGCGGATCATGCATGCCGCCTTGCGGGTGATGGACGCAGCAGACGGATCTCTGGCCCTTCTGGATGAAGAGGCAGGCCAGCTCGTGTTCGCGGTAGTGCTGGGAGAGTTGAGGTCCTCGCTGCAGGGCTATCGCATTGACAAGAACATGGGCATTGCCGGCTGGGTAGCTTCTCATGGGGAGCCGGTGATAGTGAACAATGTGCGCCAGGATTGGCGCTTTTCTCCTTTTGTTGACGATAGCTTCGGTTTCCGCACGAACGCTTTGATCTGCGTGCCTCTGGCCGTTGGGGGGAAAGTCATCGGGGTGATTGAGGTGTTGAACAAGTTCTCCGGTGAGGACTTCACCGAGACTGACCTGGATTTGTTGACCATTCTGGCCAGCGTGGCGGCCACGGCCATTGACAAGGTGCACCGGGCCGAGGGCAAGGGCACGTGATGGGATAACCTGCTACGAAGCGGGGAGCAGCGGAAGACCTTTTCATGGTCTTCCGTTTTTTTATCTACCTGTGCGGCTGTAGGACCACTGCTCGCGGTTGTCCTACCAACCACACAGGTGTTCTTTTTCATTGCTCATTGCTCATTTCGCTTGAGGACGACAAGGGTGAAGTCGTCGAATTGGGGCATATCACCGACGAAGGCTTTCAGTTCATCGGTGATGGCGGCGATGATTTCGGTGGGGTTTTGTGTTCTGGTGCGCTGGATGATTTCGGTCAGCCGGGCCAGGCTGAATTCCTCCTCGTCGGCGTTGATGGCGTCGGTGATGCCGTCGGTGTACAGGGCCAGCACGTCTCCCGGCTCCATGGTGACCTGTTTTTCCTCCAACTCGATGGTCTCCACAATTCCCAGCACGGTGCCCCGGGCTCGTAGTTGTTCGACCTGGCCGTGGCGGCGCACCAGGAGCGGCGGATTGTGGCCCCCGCTGGCGTAGGTGAGGGTGCCGTCCTGGGGGTCCAGGATGGCGTAGAAGACGGTCACAAACAGGTCCGAGTCCGCATCGGACATGATGAGTTCGTTGGCGCGTTGCAGGGCTTTCGCCGGGCTGCGCCCATCGTGGGCGGTGACGCGGATAAGGGTGCGCGAAAGGGCCATGAATAGGGCCGCGGGGACGCCTTTATCGGCCACGTCGGCTATGACCAGGCCCAGGCGGTTGTTCGGCAGCGAGAAGAAGTCGTAGAAATCCCCGCCGACCTGGTATGCGGCCTGCCAGTAGGCGCATAAATCCCAGCCCGGCAGGTAAGGGCAGTGCTCGGGCATGAAGCTGGCCTGGATTTCCCGCGCCACTTCCATCTCGCGCTTCAATCTCTCCCGCTCGGCTTCCTGGCGATATAGTTGGGTATTCTCAATGGCGATGGCCGTCTGGTTGGCGATTCCGGTCAGGATGTTCATCCAGCGTTCGATGAAGCGCTCAGGGGCTCCCACGTAATCCACCAGCATGGCTCCCAGGAACTTCCCCTTGGCATTTAAGGGCAGGGCCAGAATGGGTAAGGAGCCGGGCACGGGAGTGACGTCCTTCAACAGCCAGTGATTGTCCGGGTCTGGCACGCTGACCGCCGGTCGTCCGGCTAGGAGCTCGCGCATGAGCGGGTCGTCTGGGTCGAGGCTGTAGTTCCAGAACCAATCCTGCTGGCCCTCGGAGAGGCCGTATTC
>JACIWR010000053.1 GCA_014360845.1 Anaerolineae bacterium | reverse complement strand
GAGGAAGCTGGCTTCCATCGCAGCCCTGAAAGAGGTGCAGCTATCCCGCTGGGCGGAGGAGCAGACAGCCATCCTGAGCACCCCCGATTTCCGGGCCCAGGTGCAAGAAGCCCTACGGGAGGCAGACACCAACGCGGTGGAGGTGCGCGATTACCTGTCAGCCATAGCCCGCCAGTGGGGCCTGGTGGATGTGGCTCTGGTGAGCCCGACAGGAGAGGTAGAGTGGGCCGGCAATGTGGCCTGGGAGGGAGATGAGCTTCCCTTGCCCACCACCCAGGTCCCGGAAGCAAGTACCCTGTTAGTGCAATCGTCGTTGGATGCGGGTGACCAGGCCGAACTGGTGCTGGTGACCCTGTTCTCACCGCAAGGCCGATGGCCCTACATCGCCATCCGCCTTGCCCCCGCCGAGTTGAACCGAATCTTAGAAGAGACGGCTGGCTTGGGACGAACCGGCAGAGCCTATCTGGTAGATCGCTTCGGCGTCTCCTTTCCTCAAGCCCAACAGCTCTCCGGTCCCGTCATCCAGGCTGCTCTGGCAGAAGAAGCGTACGAAGGCACGTATGAGAACGGCCAGGGAACGCCCGTCATCGGTGTATATAGATGGTTGCCTGGGCTCAACCTGGCTCTTTTCGTTGAGCAGGCGCAAGAGGAGGCCTTTGCCGGCAACGACGCCGTGGCCGCGGCTGTCATCGCTGCCACATTAGGTGTCGCCTTAACAACTGCCATCCTGGCGGCCATTGTCACCCGCCAGATAACCCGCCCCGTCGTTCGCCTGACAGAATCGGCGCTGCGCATCGCCGAGGGTGACCTCACCCAGCGAGTGAAGGTCACCTCGCGAGATGAAATCGGCATTCTGGCCAACGTCTTCAACCGCATGGCCAGCGAACTGGAAGTGCTGTACGAGGACCTGGAAGCGAAGGTGGCGCAGCGCACCGAATTGTTGCAACAGGCCAACTATCAAATCCAACGGCGGGCCATCCAGATGCAAGCCAGTCTGGAGGTTGGACAGGCAGCCACCTCCGTCCTCGATCCCGACCGGCTGCTGAAGCGGGTGGTGCGGGTGGTGAAAGAGCGATTCATGTATTCCTACGTGGCAGTTTACACCGCCGAGGAGGGGGGACGGTATCTCCGATTGCGGGCGGATGCCGGAGAAGCCACGCCCTTCCACGGTGAGCGTGTCCTGGTGGAGCGCTCGGGGCCGATGGGGCGAGCTTTCCGAGAGGGGAGAGCAATGGTGAGGAGCCACAATATCTCGGTGTCCAAAGGCTCTCCAACTACCTACACTCGCTTCGAAGTGATTCTGCCCCTGCGGCTGGGGAATCTGACGCTGGGCATTCTGGATGTGCAGAGCGCCGATGAGGAAGGGATTGACCAGGACGATGTCTCCGTCCTGCAGAACGTTGCCAACCAGGTGACCATTGCCCTGGAGAACGCCCGCGCCTATGCGGTGGAGCGAGCAGCGGCTGAGCGATTGCGAGAACTGGACCGCTCCAAGCGCCAGTTTCTGGCCAACATGTCCCATGAGCTGCGCACGCCCCTCACCAACATCATTGGCTTCTCCAGGCTGATGCTGAAGGGCATTGACGGGCCGCTCTCGGAACAGCAGCGGAATGATTTACAAATTATCTATCACAACGGGCAGCATCTCCTGGGCCTGATCAACGACCTGCTGGACATCTCCCAGATCGAGGCCGGGCTGATGGAATTGGAGTTCCGAGAAGTAGACTTGGCGGATTTGATCCGCAGCGTGATGGCCACGATCAACGCCCTGGTGCGGGACAAGGATGTGGTATTGCGCGAGGAGGTGGCAGAAGACCTGCCCCTGGTCCAGGCCGACCCTGCTCGCATCCGACAGGTGTTGCTGCGACTTCTGGCCAATGCGGCCAAGTTCACCGAGCAGGGAGAGATTCGCGTGCGCACCTGGGCCGACGAGGAACAGGTGTACATCAGCGTCAGCGACACGGGTGTGGGCATCGCGCCGGAGCACATGGAGCGCATCTTCGAGCGCTTCGAGCAGGGCCTGCTCGAGAATGGACGCCGCCCCAACGGCGCGGGGCTGGGGCTGGCGCTTAGCAAAGAGTTCATTGAAATGCACGGCGGGGAAATCTGGGTCGAGAGCGAGGTGGGACAGGGCACTACCTTCACCTTCAGCTTGCCGCTCCGGCCTCCGCCGGCTTAGCACGGGCTTATGGACTTTATCTTCGTGAAACCTGCCCTACAGTAGACTCGCCGAATACAAGATTTAGGAGTAGGACGGCTATGCATGATGATCAACCGAGACATTCGCTAACCGAGTTGCCCTCCGAATCTGTGCCGCTGGTGTCAGAGGGTGAAGCTGAGCCATCACCCCCGCCCTCTCCGCCAGGGGAACAACTGCCTGAATCGGAGTTCAAATCATCTTCTCCTCCCGAATCCGGCGCTCCAGAAGATATACGGACCTGGCAGCGACAGTTGGTGCAGGGAGTGCTCCGCGTCCTCACCATTGTCGGAGCTCTGGCCCTTGTTGTTGGCTCCTACAACGCCTACGCTGAGAAGGAGTTGAATTTGATCCCCTTCTACGTAGGGTCCTACGCCGTTCTGCTCTTGATCACTTTCTGGCGTCGCATGCCCTACGGCGTCCAGGCCGGGACTCTGCTGGGCTTGATATATGGCTTGGCCGTACTCGGCCTGTTCGAGGCCGGGCTGAGCGGTGATGGACGGGTCTTCCTCTTGACACTTCCTCTGCTGGCGGCCATTTTCTTCGGTCGGCGAGGGGGCATCTTTGCTCTGGCTATCACTATGTTGACCCTGATAGCCTTCGCCTGGGCTTTCTCCACCGGGCGTATTGTCGTCCCGGTGGAAGACCTGGCCAACTCGGACGATGCCTCGGCCTGGATAAGCGGCACTGTAGTGTTCTTCATGCTAGGTATTTTGTTGCTGACCTCACAGAACTATCTAATCCCCCGTCTGGCCGCTGCTTTGACTCAGAGTCGCCAGTTGGCCCGGGAGTTGGCTGCCCATCGGGCCGAGCTGGAGGAGCGGGTGACCGAGCGAACCCTGGCCCTGCAGAATGCCAACTACGCCTTGCAGCGACGGGCCATGCAGTTGGAGGCCAGCGCGGAGATCGGACGGGCGATCACCTCCGTTTTTGATATACACGAGCTGCTGCGCAAGACGGTGAACCTGATTCGGGAGCGTTTTGGCTTCTACCACGCGGGTATCTTCCTGCTGGATGAGAGCGGAAAGTGGGCCGTCCTCCAGGAAGCCACGGGCGAGGCCGGTTTTCAGATGAAAGCTCAGGGTCACCGGCTGGCGGTGGGGGAGAGCAGCATGGTCGGCTGGACCGCGCTTCACGGCCAACCCCGCATCGCCCTGGACGTGGGGGAGGACGCCGTCCACTTCGCCAACCCTCTTCTTCCCTACACCCGCTCGGAGATGACTTTGCCCCTGATGGTGGGCGGGAAAGTGCTGGGTGTACTGGATATCCAGTCTACCGCGGAGGCCGCCTTCGACGAAGAGGATGCGCGGGTGCTGCAAAACATGGCCGACCAGATCGCCATTGCTCTGGAGAACGCCCGCCGCATCTCTCAGGAGACTGCTTTGCTGGAGACCGCCAGCCCCATCTACCGCGTCAGTCGCCGCCTGACCACGGCGATGACGGAGCAGGAGGTGGCGGATGCTATCATCACCGCCGTAGCCGAGACCGGCGCCGACAGTTGTGCCGTTGGTATTTTCGAGCCCCTGGATAGCGACAGTCCGGAGACCGTCTACTTCGTCAATTCCTGGCGACGGGACCGCACGTCGCTGGTGCCACCGGGAGCGCGGGTGCCCATATCCGCCAGCCATGTGCCCCTCCACGCTTTGAACGATCTCTGGGTAGTGCCCGACGTCACCCAATCGCCGGAGCTGACAGAGGAGCAGGTAGCTTTTGCGCTGAAGACGGGTATGCGGGCCATGGTGGCCGTTCCTTTGCGAGTGCGTGGCCGCTTGATGGGCTTCCTCGCCGTCTCCAGGGTCGCGCCTGGGCCTTTCACCGAGTCGGCCCTGCGTCTTTACGAGGTCCTCAGCGACCAGGCAGCCGTTGCCCTGGAGCGAACACTGTTGCTGGCGCGGACACGGCAGCAGGCGGAGCGAGAGCGGCTGCGGGCGGAAATTGTCAATCGGCTCCGGGCCTCTACGGAGATTGACACCATCCTGCAGACTGCCATCCGGGAACTGGGACGGGCGCTGCGGACTACCGAGGGCATCATCTATCTGGGAGGCGACGGCGTGGAACCGGTTGCAGCTTCCTCCGCCGAGGAGAAAGCGGAAGGGTGATAGGGCTGTGATGAGGGCTTGCCCCGTTCCAAATCGTAGGGAGGATACCTCAGGCGATGGAGAGGAGCACGCGATGAAGGCAACAAAAGGAGAAAGCGAGTTGGAGAGAAGAACTCGACCCAGATACATTCGCTGGAGTATTGGTAGCAAACTGGCCATAGCTTCGTGGGTGATGATCCTGTTGGTGTTGGCGAGTGGCGGCATCGGCTTGTGGCAGACGGGCATCGTGAGGGAAGCCGTCAATGAGATGACCACGGTCCATAAGGAGATGGAAAACTCCCTCCTGTTATTGGCGGAGGGGGAAAGGCTCGTCGCTACCCTCGAGCACATGGTTTTTATGAAGGATTCATCACTGGTCAGCACGGACCTCCCTGTATCCCTCGGCTTCATGAAATTTTACATCGAAGCTCTCGAGGAGAATACAGATGCTCCGGCAGCGATCGCCGAACTGGCCGCAGCCTACGAGGACCTGCGCCAAGCAGCGGCGAAGATTGATGTGGCGGCTCGACAGGAGGACTGGGACCGGGCCATGACGTTGCTGGAGGAGGAGGTACGGCCAGCGAACAAGCGCCTCGGATCGCTGGTCCGCAGACGGACGCTGCAATCGGCTATTAATGTTGACCTGGCTACATGGCGCACGCAGACGGCGATCCGCCGGGCCCTCATCCTGCTGGCCGGGCTGGGAGGTGTGGCTGTAGTCCTTGCTCTGGGCTGGCGCCAGTTTGTGTTCCAGCCAATGCACCGCTCTATCGCGCAATTGCGCCAAGGAGTAGCCCGTATTACCAGCGGAGACCTGAAGTACGAAATCCATGTGCGTACCGGTGATGAAATCGAAGAGCTGGGCGACGAATTCAACAGCATGGCCGCCGAGTTGCGCCAGCTTGTCGGTGGTCTGGAGCAACAGGTCGCCGCGCGCACAGCCGACCTGGCCCGCCGTACATCCGAGCTAGAGGCCGCCGCTCATGTCGCCCGGCAGGCGGCGGAAATCCGCGACGTGGGTACGCTCCTCGATGAGACCGTCCGCCTCATCTCTGACCGCTTCGGCTTCTACCACGCGGGCATCTTCCTGTTGGACGACGCGCGGGAGTACGCCGTTCTGCGGGCCGCCTCCTCGGAGGGCGGGCAGCGGATGCTGGCGCGAGGTCACCGCCTGCGGGTGGGCGAGGTTGGTATCGTGGGTTGGGTTGCCGGGGCTGGCGAGGCACGCATCGCGCTGGACGTGGGGGCCGATGCGGTGTATTTCGACAATCCGGACCTGCCGCAGACCCGCTCGGAGATAGCGTTGCCGCTGAAGGTGGGTGAGCAGGTGATTGGCGTGCTGGACGTGCAGTCGGTAGAGCCGTCGGCTTTCGACGAGGAGGATGCGGCGGTGCTACAGACGATGGCGGACCAGATTGCGCTGGCGTTGGAGAACGCCCGCCTGCTGGAGGAGAGCCGCCGCACCCTGCGAGAGCTGGAGCGGTTGTACGGCCAGCGCGCCCAGGAAGCCTGGCGGGAGCGGATAACCCGGACGGGGGTAGCTTACCGTTACACTGGCGTAGGCGTCGAACCCACGCCGCTAAGTTCTGTCCTCAGAGGTGTGGCGGATAACCGGGCCCCAGACGCGAGCCACCAGTTGACCGTTCCCATTCGCTTGTACGGGCAGACCATCGGCACCATCGTCCTGCGACGTGCCCCTGATGTCGAGCCCTGGTCGCCGGAGGAAGCTGACCTGGCCCAGGAGATTGGGAGCCAGATTGGTCTGGCCCTGGAAAGCGCTCGACTGCTGGATGAAACACGGCGGCGCGCCGCGCGCGACCGGATGCTGACCGAGATCACCACTCAGGTGCGCGAGACCCTGGACCTGGAGACCATGCTCAGAACCGCGGCGGAGAAGATGCGGGAGGCCCTGGGCTTACCGGAAATGGTCATCCGTCTGACGATGAAAGACGAACTCCAATAATAACTTGCAGACAAAGTACCGACGTATCTTCTCAAAATGTAGGGGCGAACCCTTGCGGTCGCCCAGGCGGGCAGGTGCAAGACCTGCCCCTACCCCAAATTATTGAGAAGATACGTACCGACCGGGAGTTGGGGGGAAGATGACAGAAGATCTCACTTGGTTCCAAAACCTGAGCACCTCAGAGGTAGCAGCCATCGTCCGCGAGCGCGGACCGCGAACTGTGGTTTTTGCCGCCGGGGGGACCACCAGGTGGTACATTCTCAATTATCTCGATAGCTGGCCCAAAGGCATGTCCTACTGGCAGGGGTATCTCCAGGAGGGCGGGCGGAGGATTCTGAACATCGCCCAGATGTTTTTCGACCATGGCGTGCACACTCTTTTCACCCATGCTTTGACCCCCGGCCAGTTTGATGTCAGCAAAGGCGAGGGATATTTGCCCCTGGCCTTGACCAGTGGCATGGAGAGGCTGGCCGGGAGTAGCGAGTTCCTGCGCTTTTACCAGGAATACGGGGTCAGGGTCAACTTCTTTGGCGATTACCGGCAGGTCCTGGAGGATTCGCAGTACCAAGATACGCTTGCCCTTTTTGATGAAGTGGTCGAGCGAACGAAGGCCAACGATCGGCACCGCCTCTATTGGGGTTTCAACTCGGCCGAGGACCAGATCACGCCCATTTTGGAGTTGGCGGTGCAATACTATCGCCAGCATGGTCGGGCTCCGAGCAGGGAAGACATGGTCAGATTGTATTACGGCGAGTCGGTGGAGCCGGTGGACATCTACATCAGTTTCAATCGGCTCAGGACGGCCGCCCTGATGCCTCCCCTTCTCGATGGCCGGGCAGACTTATATTTCACGGTGGGGCTCTCCTTCGACTTCTCGCAGCCCCAGCTCCGGAGCATATTGTACGACCATCTCTACGCGCGCAGGGGGCGACATCGAGATTACGAATCGTTGCCGGCCAGCGCCTTCGCGGAGATGCAGGCCTTCTATCGCCTGAATCGAGAGGGAGTCATCGGGGTGGGCAGGCGTTACGAACCGGGCGATGTGTGGCATCCCTTGCCCCAGGTCCGTCTGCCATCCTCCTGGGACGAGGCGCAGGCATGACTCAGCCCGGCGAAGAGGTGAAAGCCCTGGCCCGGCGCTGGGGCCAGCCCAGGTTCATTGAAAAACGAATACCCGTCGCCCCGGGCCTTGAGGAGAAAACAGTCCGCGACTTTTTCTCCGACCGCTGGGGGGAGGTGGTGATGGTCATTCGCCGGGCCAGCGATGGGTTGGTGTGGGTGATGACCAAGGAAAGCTTCCCGCAGAGGCTCTACAGCCTGCCCACCGGCGGTATCAGGCATCAGGAGGCAATTTTAGCGGCGCTGTGGCGTGAACTGCGGGAGGAGACCGGTTTTGAGGCCCAATTACAGCGTTTCCTGGCCGTGATCCGCTATGTGCCTCTCCTGGCCCCAGGCGACGCTCAAGAGGTGCCGGACTTTGTCTCTTATGTGTTTCTTCTGGAAGAGAAGAGCGGAGACCGTCCCGTGGTGTCCGGCGGGGAGAAAATCCTGGACTTCAAGGCCGTGGCGCCGGCAGAGCTCCTGGATATTGCCCGGCAGTGGCGCGAGTTGTCGGGCTCCAGCGCTGAGTTTCATGACCTGGCCGCCTGGGGCATGTTCAGGGCCCTGGTCCATCAGGTAGTAGGCGAGGCTCTGACTTAGAGGCCCGCTCGGTTTGAGGCGAAGCTTTATCGGCAAAGGGAGATAAAGTGACAGAGGACGTATATCAGCAGTTGCTCCAAATGCCGTTAACCCAACTGGCCGATTTGGCTCTGGCGGGACTGCAGCGCCAGGGCGCGATGGTGGCGCAAGTCATCGAAAGTGTGCGCGGGCAGTTGGACGACGTGGTCGGGGCGATCAGCCCTGAGCGAATCTACCTGGCGGGCTGTGGCGATTCCTACTTCGCTGCCCTGGCCGCCCGCCGGGCCTTTGAGCAACTCACCGGGCTCTCCACCGTGGCTTTGCCCTCGATGGAATGTGCTCATTACACTTTTCTGCCACCTGGCTCCCTGGTCATTGTTATTTCCAGCGGTGGCGAGGTCAACATGACCCTGAAGGCCGGTCGCGCGGCCAGACGGGCCGGTGTTGAGGTCATCGGTGTCACGGCAAATAAAAGCAGCCGGGTGGCTCAGGAATTTCCTTGCCTGCTCACCGACCCTGAACTTGCCGGCAGCGATTATGGGGCTCAAGTGGCGCTCATCCTGGGCAACTTTAGCCTGAGCCTGGCCGCCCTCTATCTGGTGGCGATACGTCTGGGGCGGAATGGCGGTTACCTGGATGAGAGCACGGCAGGGGAAATCGAGGTGCAGATCGAAGCCATACCCGAAGCGATTGAGCGGGCGATGAGTTACAGCGCGGCAATCCGCGAGTATTTGGAGAGCGTGAGCGACGAGACCGATTTCTATTTCCTTGGTGCTGGGCCCAGCTATGGGGCTGCTCTCTTCTACCAGGCCAAGTTCTTCGAACAGGCTCAGCGCCCGGTGTACGGCGTCGAACTGGAAGAATTTGCCCACGAACAGTTTTTCCTGCTCCGTCCCGGTAAAGAGGCCCAAGTGTGGTTCATTGTACCGACGGGCTCCAGCCGGGAGCGGGCACTGGAAGTCATGGCCGCCTGCCGGGAGATGGGTGCTGGCCTCGTTGCCGTCACCACCTCACCGGATGACCAGATGCAGGAGAAAGCCGACCTGACTTTTACGGTGGGAGCTGTAGCGGAGATTTTTTCACCGATGGTATCCGTTGTACCGGGGGAACTTCTGGGTATTCACGCTTTTGCGCGCTGGGGGAGCGAGTTGCTCTCGGCTTCCGGCCTGAGCCGTCGGATGGCGGTGGGCAGACAGTTGACGCGCAAGGGTAAGTCTTGACGAAGAAGGCATTAAGCCACGGTCGGGAGGACGTGTGGCGGTGAAGACCGAGTCGAGGGCCTGGCTCGGTAATCCAAAGGAAAATGGCCGTTCCAACCATGGGGCCGGATGGTGCATAATCACGGCGCCAGTCACATCGAGAACAGCGCCATCATAATTAAGGGGGGGAAGTTGAAATGGCCGACAGCGCTTGTGGACCTGAACAATGGAAGAATCTCGTCAATGAGATCGGCATTGGTCGCAGCGGGCTGATGAAGCCCACCGCCTACGACACGGCCTGGCTGGCCCGCGTCCCGGCGGAACACGACCCCAACGTACCGGCCTTTCCCGAAGCTCTGGACTGGCTCAGACGGACTCAGTGGCCGGATGGCAGTTGGGGAGCGGAGATCGAGTACGTGCACGACCGGGTGATTTCCACCCTGGCCGCTATCCTCGCTCTGGCTGAGTGGGGCAAAGATGGCGAGGATGCACGCCGTGTCGAACGAGGACTGCAATACGTCTGGGAGAAAGCCGATCAACTGAAGCACGAACAGGAGACGATTGGCTTTGAGGTGATCCTGCCCACCTTTCTCAAAAAGTGCCGCGAGCTTGGGTTGGCCCTCCCGCAATCGGCGTTTGAGCGGTACGAGAAAATGCGGGATGAGAAACTGGCCAAGATTCCGCCGGACAGGCTCTATTCGCGGGACACGACACTGGCTTTTTCCCTGGAATTCATGGGCGATGACTTTAACGTGAAGGAGGCAGGGTGCCTTCAGGAGAGCGATGGCAGCGTGGCTGTATCTCCTTCGGCCACTGCTTACCTGCTCACCAAATGGCCCGATAATGCGGCCGCTCGCCGCTACATCGCCGAGGTCGCCAGGGCCTATGGGGGCAAAGCCCCACAGATGTTCCCCCCTGACATCTTTGAGACAAGCTGGTCGTTGTGGAATTTGCTTCTTGCCGGGATTGAGGGCTGTGATCAATGGTTCGCTCAACACGTGGGGGATTTGAAAGCACTGTGGGACAAGGGAAAGGGAACAAGCTCCTCTTCAAGCTTTTCTGTTGTAAATGCGGATGACTCTGCAATGGTTTTCAGGGTTTTGAGATGGACTGGCCTGGATCCCGATCCAGGTCCCCTCTACCAATTCGAGAGGGAAGATTACTTTATTTGTCACTTGTTTGAGCGCAATCCCAGCACGAGTGCCAATATTCATGTCCTGGAAGCGCTCAAATGGGTGGACGGATCCAGCACCGACAAGGTGCTGGGATGGCTGCGCAGTGTGCGGGTAGACGGTAGCTACTGGATAGACAAGTGGCATATCTCGCCCTACTATCCCACGGCTCACGCCATCATCGCTCTGATAGGCATTGACCACGACCTGGCCCGAAGCGCCGTGCAGTGGATCCTAGACACGCAAAGGCCCGATGGTGGCTGGGGTTACTGCGATGGGGTGACCGCTGAGGAGACGGCTTATTGTCTGCAGGCCTTGGGTCTGTATAACCGCTACGTGGAGCCGGTGGACAAAGAAGTGATGGCCCGGGGCAGGGAAAAGTTGCTGGCCTGCAAGGAGGAAATGCCACCCTTGTGGATTGGCAAATGCCTCTACACCCCGGTCCGGGTGGTCCAGTCCGCCATCTACAGCGCCCTGGCCCTGACGAGGCCCTAAGAGCCTATCCGAAAAGTCTTTGGGGTAGGCCTACCCAGGAACACCTTATACACGAGTTTCCGGATAGGCCCTAAGTACAACGATGCATAAATTCGTTTCCAGTTGGCAGGTGACACGACAGATATACTCACCCAGCCCCCCTGAATTTCCGAGGGTAGCCGAAGGCATTGCTTTCGGCTACTACCCAGGCGTAATCTAGGGACGAATTTGCGGACGGCTGTACTACGCAATACCCTCCCGCAGGTTTGGGTGCTTGTCAGAAGGCAAATCGGCCTCTTTAATTGGCTCCCAGCCAGGCAATATTGAATGGCAAACTGCGGGAGGATCGACTGGAACGTTATCATCCGACCGTGTCGGCTCTAGGCGTGGAAGACGTAAAGGAGAAATTGTCGTGAAGAACATTCTTGATCGGTACTTCAACGTCCAATCCGAAGATGAGCTAGTGGCTCGGAAAGGGAGACTGTTCAACTTCATTGTCCTGGTAACAAGCGTTGCCGTTTTGTTGACCTTGTTCAAGGACATCGTCTTCGGTCCCACCGTGCCAGAGTATCTGGCCTTGGAAATACTATCACTCATCATATTTGGTGTGCTCTATTGGTACACGCGGCGTGGACATCGCTGGCCACCCCAAGTGTTCCTGACTTTCATGGCTCTCCTCATGCCTTATGCCTTCCGACAGGACTTTCAAAACCCGAAGGTCCTAGCCCTGGCGGCTCCTGTTGTAATGGTTCCGTTAGTCGCTTCTTCTCGGCTGTGTATCCCTGTAGCCGCTGCGGAGGTGGTCATGCTGTATGTGATCAGCTTCGCATCTGATTACCCATCCCCCGATCCTATAGCGGTTATCGTTCTTGGAGTCCTCGGCATGGTCTCCTGGCTGTCCAGTTCCATCATCGAGAATGCTCTCAGGGAGGCGCAACACCATGCGCGCACCCTGGCCGAGACCAACCGCGAGCTACAGGCCAGCCGGGCTTTGCTGGAGGATTACACGCGCGAGCTGGAGCGCCGGGCGGATTACCTGGAAACCTCGGCTGAGGTGAGCCG
Source organism: Anaerolineae bacterium (assembly GCA_014360845.1). Lineage (GTDB taxonomy): Bacteria > Chloroflexota > Anaerolineae > JACIWR01 > JACIWR01 > JACIWR01. Next base: position 3,557 of record JACIWR010000053.1, on the reverse strand, counting down.
CTCGGCCACCTCCATTCTGGATACGGAGCAACTGATCCAGCAGACGGTTGAGTTGATCCGCGAGCGATTTGGCCTCTATTACGTGGGGCTGTTCTTGCTGGATGCCACGGGCCAGTGGGCTGTGTTGCGGGCCGGTACCGGTGAGGCTGGCCGCGCTATGCTGGCCCGAGGTCACCGGCTGAAAGTGGGCGAGGGCATGATTGGCTGGTGCATCGCCAACGCACAGGCCCGCATCGCGCTGGATGCCAGCGAAGACATGGTGCGAGTGGCTCCGCCGGAACTGTCGGAGACCCGTTCCGAGGCAGCTCTGCCCCTGCGCTCGCGGGGTCGGGTGATTGGCGCGCTGACGATTCAGAGCGACCAGCCTGGCGTCTTCGACCAGAACGTCGTCGTCGTCTTGCAGACCATGGCCGACCAGGTGGCGGTGGCCATAGACAACGCGCGGTTGTTCGCCGAAGCCCAAGAAGCCCTGGAGGCCACACGCCGTGCCTACGGCGAGTTGAGCCGCGAAGCCTGGGCCGAATTGCTCCACGCTCAGCCCGACCTGGCCTACCGCAGCGACGAGCGTGGCGTCACCAAAGCGGAGAGCATCTGGCGTCCCGAGATGGAACGGGCGCTACAAGAGGGACGGACCATCACCCTGGACGGCGACCAGAGCCGATCGCAGGACGGCGGAACCGACACTGAGGCGAAACGACCCCTGGCCGTGCCCATCAAAGTGCGTGGTCACGTGATCGGTGTGCTGGATACCTACAAGCCGGACCATGCCGGCGAGTGGACGCCCGAGGAGGTCTCGCTGCTGGAGACCCTGGCCGACCAGTTGGGGATGGCTCTGGAAAGCGCTCGATTGCTGGATGAAACACGGCGGCACGCCACGCGCGACCAGATGCTGGCCGATATTACGGCCCGCGTGCGGGCTTCCATGAACCCCGAGACCATCCTGCGCACCGCCGTGCGGGAGTTGGGCCTGGCTCTGGGCGCAGACCGCGCCTCCGTTCACCTGAACGTGGGAAGAGGATTGGGGACTTCAGCCCCACAGGACCAGGATTCAGAACAATGACTCCGACACTGGTTGACGGTTGAGTTTCTCATTGGAGCGAAATCAATGACAACAGAGGAGGCTTTTGTGAAAAGTAACGGGCGTTTTCAAAGTACATTTTTTCGCTGGACGACGATTTTCCTGGTGATTTTGTTCGCTTTGCTGGCAACTAGCTGCAATACCGAGAAATCCAAAGTGTATCGGGTGGGTATTCTCTCCGGCCTGGATTACATGGCCGGGGCGGTTGACGGTTTCAAGGCCGGAATGGCCGAGTTGGGCTACGTGGAGGGTCAAAACATCGAGTATGATCTCCAGAGCACAAACTTTGACATCGCCGCGTACCAGCGTATCCTCCAGCAGTTTGTGGCTGATAAGGTTGACCTGATCTTTGTCTTTCCTACCGAGGCTTCCATAGAAGCAAAGACTGCTACCCAGGGGACCGACATCCCCGTGGTCTTCTCCATCGCCAATATAGAGGACACGGGACTGGTAAATAGCCTGCGCGAACCGGGCGGGAATATCACCGGCGTGCGCTATCCCGGTCCCGACATCGCGCTCAAGCGCTTTGAAATCATGCTGGAGTTGGTGCCGGAGGCCAAACACATGCTGGTACCTTATCAGCGTGGGTATCCCATCGTGGCCAGCCAGCTAGAGCTACTGCGTCCGGCGGCGGCAGCCAAAGGCGTAACGTTAATCGAAGCTCCTGTAGACAATGCGGCAGAGCTTCAGGCCTTTCTGGATCAGCGGGCCGAATCGGCTGACATTGGTTTGGATGCGATCCTGATTATACCCGAACCTCTCGCCGTGACGCCTGATGCCTTTCTCGTAGTGGCTAAATTTGCGGCTGAGCATCAGATTCCGCTTGGCGGGGCCTACGCAGAGGTAGAGGGTTACAAATCTATCTTCGGCGTGAATATTGACCCCATGGCAGTAGGGAAACAGGCTGCCTTTCTGGCCGACAAAATCTTCAGGGGCACTCCAGCCGGCACCATCCCGGTCGTCTCGGCGGAGAGTTACATGACCATTAACTACAGCGCGGCTCAAGAGTTGGGACTGACAGTACCCGAAAGTCTGCTGGCGCAGGCGAACCAAGTCATCCATTAGCATACAAACGCAGCCGGAAGATCCTGCCAGGCCCCTCCGAGCCCATCCCTGGACAATAACTGCCCGGCGGGCCTGGTGGAGGTGGGTTGGCACCCCCCATACCAACGCGATGCGAGGTAAGACGATGTCCATACAAACAGCCAAACCTGGAACTTCACGAAGTCTGGCGAGGGTATTAGCCACTTATTTCCTGGCTTTGAGTCTGGCATCCTTGCTGATTGCCAACGTCTCTGTGATGTTCTTCTTTATCCGTGCTATACAACAGAGCGTCAACAGCGAGTTAACATCTGCCGCTCAGGGAGCAGCCAGAACGGTCGCCAGCTTTGTGGAGGAAAAATTCGGCGAGTTGGAAGCAGCGGCCAGACTTGGCCGCCTGACCGCTGTCCCGCAGGAGGAGCAGGAAAGTGTCCTGGCCAACATTCTGGGCCTGGACCCCGCTTTTCGCCAATTGGCGTTATTAGATTCACAAGGACAGGAGCTGGCAGCGGTCTCTCGTCTAACGCAGGCAATGGGGGGAATCAACACAGACCGGTTAGGTGGTTTCTGGTTGACCTGGCTCAAGCAGGAACGCAGATACATCAGTCCGGTGTACATTGATGAAATTACCAATGAGCCAATGGTGATCATGGCCATTCCGGTCACAGACATTTTCGGCGATTTCCAAGGCGCACTGCTGGCCGAAGTAAACTTGAAATTCATGTGGGATTTGGTGGACAGGCTGGAGATCGGCGAGACAGGCCTGGCTTATGTGGTGGATCGCTCAGGCAATCTGATCGCCTTTGGTGACATCGCCCGTGTTTTGCGCGGCGAGAACGTAAGCCATTTAAGAGAAGTTCGTGAGTTTGTCGGCAATCCGGCCACCGTTGCTAAGACCGGAGTCAGTATATCCCAGGGTATCAACGGCACCACTGTTCTTGGCACTTACGTGCCCCTGGGCACGCCGGACTGGGCCGTCGTGACCGAGATACCGGTAGTGGAGGCTTTCCGTCAGGGTATTCAGAGCACAGTGGTCTCGGTCTTGATCCTGGCCTTTGTGGCCACGTCGGCCGGGCTGTTGGGCAACTACATCGCGCGGCGTCTGTCTGCGCCGCTGCTCGCTTTAACCGACACGGCCACCCGCATTGCCGGAGGCGAATTGAATCTGCAGGCAAGCCAAGCCGGGCCGGCTGAAGTGTCCACTCTGGCTCAGGCCTTCAACCAGATGACGGCACAATTGCGCCAACTCATCGGTGGTCTGGAGCAACAGGTCGCCGCGCGCACAGCCGACCTGGCCCGCCGTACATCCGAGCTGGAGGCCGCCGCTCATGTCGCCCGGCAGGCGGCGGGAATCCGCGATGTGGGTACGCTCCTCGATGAGACCGTCCGCCTCATCTCTGACCGCTTCGGCTTCTACCACGCGGGCATCTTCTTGTTG
>JACIWR010000529.1 GCA_014360845.1 Anaerolineae bacterium | reverse complement strand
ATTCACTCTTGCAAGCACAAGAAGACAGATTGATACCCAACTTTTCGACCTGTGCAATCAGTGAAACGGGTCTAAAACCGATAGGGCGGGGCCACGCCGCATCTTGGGGCGGTTTGTGGCCGAAAAATGTACTTCACTGCACAGGCAGCAATCTTTACCAGGAGGCAGAAGAAAAATGTCTACCAGAAAAACTTACACGCTTATAGCTACCCTCATCGTCATCGCGTCCCTCATCCTGCCCGCCTGTCAGACACCCGCGGAGCCGGTGGAGGTGACCCGCATCGTCTACCAGGAGGGCACCCCGCAAATCATCACCGAGGTGGTCACCGCCACCCCACCACCGGAGACGACCGAACCACCGCTGTCCGACGTCGCTCCCGAATTCAAGAACCCCGATACATACGTGGTCATCACCGGCGCAGGCGAACCGGAGACGCTAGACCCGGCCTGGACCTACGAGACCGCCGGTTCCGCCGTAGAAGCCAACATCTACGAGGGGTTGGTGTGGTTCAACCGCGAGCGAACCGACGATTTCATCCCCGCCCTGGCCACGGAATGGGAGGTCAACGAGGCGGGCGACGTGTGGACCTTCAAGATCCGCGAGGGCGTCAAGTTCCACGAAGGAGGCACTCTGGAACCCCATGACGTGGCGTACACCACCCACCGCGCCATGTTACAGGGACGCATTGACGGCCCCCACTGGATGACCTATGAGGCCTTCTTCGGTCCCGAGCTGTCTATGGCTTCCATCAAGGACTTCGCGGCGGCTTACGTGGGCAAAGAGAGCTTCGACGATCTGAGCGATGCCGAACTGGTGCAGGTGTGCGAGGCTGTCAAGGCAGCCGTTGTAGCCGACGACGAGGCGGGCACCGTCACCTACAACCTCTATGCCCCCACCCCCTGGTTCCTGGCGCTGCTGGCTCAGAACTTCCTGGGCGGCATCACCGACATGGAGTGGATGGTGGAGAACGGGGCCTGGGACGGCGATTGCTCCACCTGGCAGAACTGGGCCGACCCGCCCGCCGAGGAAACCATTCTTTTCGATCAGGCCAACGGCACCGGCCCTTACATGCTCGATCACTGGACCCCCGGTGAGGAAACGGTACTGGTAGCCTTTGAGAACTACTGGCGCACCGAGCCGATGTGGGAAGGCGGTCCCAGCGGTCCGGCCCGCATCAAGCGGGTGCTGATCAAGAACATCAACGAGTGGGGCACCCGGCTGGCCATGTTCGAAGCTGGCGACGCCGATTACATCTACGTCCCCGCGCAGTACCGCCCCCAACTGGAGCCCTACTACAAAACGGTGTGCTACGCCGATGAGAACTGCGAAGAAGTCAACCCTGACGGCTACATCCTGGCCTACCGCGACCTGCCGCAACCGGCCATTACCCCGGCCCAGTTCAACTGGAACATCAACCTGGAAGGGGGCAACCCTTACGTCGGCAGCGGCGAACTGGACGGCAACGGCATCCCGCCCGATTTCTTCAGCGACATACACGTGCGCAAAGCCTTCAACTACTGCTTCGACTTCGAGGCCATGATCCAGGACGCGCTGGCCGGCGACGGCATCCAGGCTCAGGGGCCGATTCCGGCCGGTATGATGGGTTACCGCGAGGGCGAAGACCCGCTGTACTACTTCGACCTGGAGAAATGCGAAGAAGAGTTCAAACAAGCCTGGGGCGGCGAAGTGTGGGAGAGAGGCTTTTACATGCAGATGGCCTACAACACCGGCAATGACACCCGTCGTCTGACCTCGGAAATCCTCAAGGCGGGCATCGAAGCGGTCAATCCCAAATTCAGCATCTCTGTTGTAGGCATGCCCTGGCCCGTCTTGCTCAACAGCCGACGCGCTGGTAAGCTGCCCATCTACGTCGGGGGCTGGCTGGAGGACTACCACGACCCGCACAACTGGGCGCATCCTTTCCTGCACTCCCAAGGTGCCTATGGCCGCATCGTCAACATGCCGCAGGAGATGGCCGCCGAGTTCGACGCGATGGTGGTGCAGGGTGCTACCCTGACCGATCCCGAGGAGCGGCGTCCTGTTTATGAGGAGTTGCAGCTCAAGGCCC
>JACIWR010000528.1 GCA_014360845.1 Anaerolineae bacterium | reverse complement strand
CTCTCCACGGCTTGAGACTGAATCTCTCCCCTCGCCTGAGCTTGTGGATCATTGCCACGCTGGCGGTAGTTTATTTCCTCACCTTCACCGCCCTGGCCTGCGCCCGCCACATGGACTTCCGCACCCATGCCCTGGACACGGGCACCATGGATCAAGCCGCCTGGAGCACCATCCACGGGCGCATCCTGGAGCGAAGCCCGCTATATCGAGACCCCCTGGACGGTCCCCGCCGTGAGAATCGCCTGTTGGACGGCAAAATGGAGCTTTTCTTCATCGCTCTCTCGGCTCTATACTGGCTCTGGGCCGATCCGCGCCTGCTGTTCATGGTGCAAACGGCTTTCCTGGCCGCCGGAGCCCTCCCCCTCTACGCCCTGGCCCGCCATAAGACGAACAGCCAGCCGGTCGCCGTGTTGTTGACAGCAGCCTACCTGCTCTATCTCCCTTTGCACTACATCGCCGCCTTCGAGTTCCATCCCTCGGTGCTCATGGTCCCCTTCTTATTCCTGGCCCTGCTAGGGATAGAACGCCGCTCATGGCCGCTGTACTGGTTAGGATTGGGGCTGGCTTTGACCTGTCGCATAGACGCTGCCATCGCCGGGTTGGGTCTGGGTGTGTATCTCTTCCTGCGCCGTGAAGGGCGGCCAGCAATGTTGACTCTGATCACGTGCTTGGGCTGGCTGCTCCTCGATTTCAACATCATCACCCCCTGGATCAAAGAACTGTACGACTTCCGTCGTCCAGACCTGTTAGCACGTCGCTTTGGTGAAGTGGGCGGCGGGCCGTGGGGTCTGGTGGGGTATTTTATCGCCAACCCCGGCCAGCTCATCCCCCTGCTGTTCGATCGCGAAAAACTGCAAACCATCTTCGACTTGCTTGTGCCCCTGGGCTTCCTGCCCCTGCTTAGCCCCGGTTTGGTCCTGCCCGCCATTCCCATCCTGATCATCAACCTCACGGCCAAATCTGAATGGCAAAGCACCATCCACGCCCACTACATGGCCCCGGTGCTGCCCTTCCTGTTCGCCGCCGCGACCGACACCATCGGCTGGTTGGGCCGCCACTGGAGACGACAACCGATAGCCTCATCCCTCGCCTCCTTCGTCCTCATCAACACTTTCCTGGTTACCATCTTTTTCAGCCCCTACCCCCCAGGCAAACGATTTCACTGGGCCGACTATTACCAGCCCTCTATTCATGAAGAGAACCTGCAGCGCATCATCGCCCTCGTCCCCGACGAGGCCCTAGTCTGTGCTCAAAGCGATATTTTCCCCCATCTCTCCCAACGCCGGGATATATATCTTTTCCCCTTCGTCGCCGATGCCGAATACGTGATCGTGGACCTGGACGCTACCGCAGAAAAGAGTCCCAGCGGCTTTCACACGTTCTACGCCCAGGTAAACGAACTGCTGGAGAACCCCGATTTTGGTGTGATAGCCCAGGCCGGGGGTGTGCTCCTTTTTCGACGTGGAGCCGACCGCTCTAACCTCCCCGCCGTGCACCAGGCCCTCGACGCCTACGGACGCGATTTCTACCGCGTCGCTTTCCTTGATCATCATGTGCCGGCCCGGCTGCGCGCCAACGAGCTCTACCGCGTGCAAGTCACCATCCAGAACACCGGCTCCCAGTGCTGGTGGTCCCGCGATTGGCACCCCGTGCGCCTGACCTACCGCTGGTTCCATGCCGACGGCCAGACCCAGGTCTTAGAAGTCACCAGCCTGCGCACCGACATGCCCCACATCGTCAAACCGGGCACAACCATCACCCTGCGTCCCTTCCTGCTCACCCCCCCACAGCCAGGGACCTACATCCTGGAGTGGGATATGGTACGCGAGGAGGCCGCCTGGTTCAGCGACCAGGGGGCGGCCACCCTGCGCCTGGTCGTGGAGATAAAGTAAGGGCGACGCCGCTTGACATCCCTGATAGTTTACATTACACTATACTCACACAGTACCCGTAGGGCAGGTTGGCGGCGATGGAGGCAAGCCTACCCGGCCAGCGAACACCCGCCGACGGGTCCAGAACTTGAGAACGAGAACAAAGTACCCACGTTCAATCCTAACAAATCCTAACAGAAGT
>JACIWR010000527.1 GCA_014360845.1 Anaerolineae bacterium | reverse complement strand
CAAAAGAAACCCCGGCTTCCAAAAGATATAGGGTAACACAATCAGTGCCAGAATGGGCGGCGCAGAGATGGCCCAGGCCAGCAAACCCCACAGATTACCCCGCTGCCGCTCCCGACTAAATGTGAGATGAGCGCGGTAAGGGCCAATGATGGCCGCTAAGTTGTAGGGCGGAGCACCCCCTATTTGCAGACATAATCCCATGTATAAACCCAGGGGCAGCACGATCCAGGAACGGGTCCAAAGAGCAATAACCACCAAAAAGACCAGATATTGCAGGGCCGTATAGAGGAGGACGGCCAGATTCGCCGACACGATGATCCAGCGCCGGTCCAGGGGCGTGGAGACCAGAGTGGCAAAACCCTCGCGGTCAACAGTGCCGAAGTAGTTGGCGGTCATGCTCAGGTTAACAATCATGCTGATCATGGTGATGGCGAAAGCTGCGGCCAGCAGAGGTATCGCCTCGAGCACATGCGGTGGTGCGTCGCTTTGAGCAATGCCGCGCAATGGAAATACGGTGGAGACGGACATGATCAACGAGGAGAAAATCAGGCGGCGGGTCACCGGACTGCGCCACAGGTAGAGCCAATCCTTGCGGAAAAGGGCCCAGAAAGTGCCGCGCAGCCGCCGATGCCACCTGCTGCTGCGCACCCTCTCCGCACCCAGGGTCAGCGCCGCCCCCTGCATCAAGCGGCGGGTGATACCGGCATGCACATAGAGGAGCACGGCCACAAAAGCCACGGACAGGAGCAGAGACAACAGCGCTGTTCCCCATTCACCGCGTACCCAGAGCGCCATCCCGGCCGTGGTCCAACCCGGCGGCAACCAGACCAGCAAGCGCGACAAGCCCAGAAGCTCCACAAACTGCGCCGGTCCCCTTGCCTCGCTCACACGCTCCAGGCCGCTCAGGAACGGGAGTGCGGGCAGGTTGTTGTAGTTCTCGGTGACATACTGCACAATGTACTGGCCCATCCAGCACAGCATGAAGGGCAAAGACAGCAGAGTGAGCACCAGGGCCCGCAGGCGTCGGTCGCCGGCCACCAGGTCGAAGAAATCATCCATGATGCGACCGGACAGCACCAGCAAGGCAAAAGTGGGCAAAGCTCCCAGAACGATCAGAGGGAAGGCCAGCGGTTGGTGCCAGGTCAGCCCCACCACCTCCCCCAGCAGCAGGGGTATGGTCCACAGGCCGCTCATCGTCAGCATGGACATCAACGTGCTACCGACGACAATGCCGCGAAAACTGATCGGATAGGGAAACAGGCGGGACATCTCAAAGCGCTCTACCATTTGAGAGCTGTACGAAGAAGGTAACAGCAGCCAGATGAAAAACAAGCCGGTGTTGACCAGCATCACCACTTCGTAGGCCGCGCGCGGGGTCAGCAAAATCAGACCCACCGCCAGTCCGATGCCCATCAAAATGAACATGGGGAAGGAGAAGAGAAACTGAAACAAGCGCAGTATCAGGCCCAGCACACGCAGGCGATCCCCCACGCGCCGACTGCGAAACATCGCCCGCGTTAGCTTCCATTGTAGCCAAAATAGCGTTTTCAGTTCAGACCACATCGGCGTCCTCATCAGGTCCAATCAGCGCTGAGGGGCCGTCTCTTCTTTGCCCGTCAGCCAGTCCAGCAGCGTCTCATCCTCGATTTCAACACCCACGGTGCGGATGAAGACGTCCTCCAGAGGCGCGTCTTCGGGCAAGCCGGCCCGTTGGCGCAGTTCGGGAATGCTACCCACGGCCACCAGTTGTCCCTTGTTGATAATGCCCACCTGATCGCAGAAACGCTCGGCCAACTCCATGACGTGGGTGGAGAAGAAAATGGTCGTTCCGCGCCGCGTGACCATGTCGCGCAGCACTTCTTTGATGGCTCTGGTGGAAATGGGGTCTATGCCCTCAAAAGGCTCGTCGAGAAAGAGAATTTCGGGAGCGTGGATCAAAGCGCAGGCCAACGCGGTTTTTTTGCGCATGCCGTGGGAATAATCGAGGATCATTTTATCGGCACTGTCTTGCAACTCCAACAGTTCCAACAGGGGCGGGATGCGCTGCTCAATCTCCGCCTGGCTCAAACCGTACAGCCGTCCCACCAGCTCCAT
>JACIWR010000526.1 GCA_014360845.1 Anaerolineae bacterium | reverse complement strand
GGACGCGAGCATGTCGCAGGCGGAAACGCTCGATGAGCTCCCGCTCCAACTCCGCCACCGTCTTCCAGGGGTAATGGATGATGATCTCCACCACACCATTGGCCCGCGCCTCGCGCAATAAGCGGGAAATCGTGGAGCGGGAAGTGCCAATGCGGCGCGCGATCTCACTCTGGGTTAAATTCTCCTCGTAGTATAAGCTGGCCACTTGCGCCAAAAGTTCCTCGTGCTCAATCATCGCTTCTCCGCCGGCACGTCAAAAGTGGATGGGCCGGTCAAACACGCCGTGGGCAGCCTCCATCAGCGCCTCGCTGAGGGTGGGATGGGCGTGGACGGAGCGAGCAATGGCTTCCGGCAGGAGCTCCGCATTTCGCGCCAGCACCAATTCCGGCAACAACTCCGTGACCTCCGGTCCGACCAGGTGCGCGCCCAGCAGCCAACCGGAGACGCCATCCACCACCAGCTTGACGAAACCCCGGTAATCCCCCAGGGCCAGCGCTTTGCCATTAGCCTGGAAGGGGAAACGCCCCACCCGCACCTCGTACCCCTGCTCGCGAGCCTGAGCTTCGGTCAGGCCAAAACTGGCCACCTGGGGCTGGCAATAAGTGCAGCGCGGGATAGAGCCGTAATCCAAGGGACGAGGATTGCTGCCGGCCATGTCCTCGGCGGCGATAAAGCCTTGCGCAGAGGCCACGTGGGCCAAGGGCATCTTGCCGGTCACATCGCCGATGGCCCAGATGCCCGGCACATTGGTGCGCATGCGTTCATCTACCACCACCCACTCCCGCTCCAGGTTAACGCCAACCTTCTCCAGACCCAGCCCTTCGCTGTTGGGTCTCACGCCGATAGCGATAAGAACTTTTTCCGCCTCCAGGGCTTTTTCTTCGCCATCTTCCTGTCGCACCCGCACCACCACCCCCTCGGCGGTAAGTTCTATCCCCTCCACGCGAGTAGAGGTCAGCACGCGAACTCCGCGACGACGAAAAGCCCGTCGCACTTCTTCGCTGACCTCTTCATCTTCCAGAGGCAGGGGGCGGGACAGCATTTCAACGACGGTCACCTCTGCCCCGTATGTGCGCCATAAGTGAGCGAACTCCATACCAATGGGGCCAGCACCGACGATTATCGCTGAGGCTGGCAAAGTGCGCATCTCCAAAGCGTGACGGGCAGTGATGATCCGCTCCCCGTCCACCGTCACCCCGGGGAGAGTTCTCGCGCGCGCGCCGGTAGCGACGACAATGTGCCGGGTGTGTAGCTGCAGCTCGCCGCCATCACGGAGGTCCACCCGCACGAGTCCCGGCCCGGCAATGGTGCCGGTGCCCTCTATCACCCGGATACCGTTCTTGCGCATCAGGGCGGATACCCCCTTCACCAAGCGGTCAACGACCTGGCGGCTGCGATCTACTGCGGCGGCATAATCAGCTTGGAAACCCTCCAGGGTGAAGCCGAAGGTCTTACTTTCCTGGAGCAAGGCGATCACTTCGGCATTGCGTAAGAGGCTCTTAGTGGGGATGCAACCCCAATTGAGGCACACGCCTCCCAGGTGTTTTCTCTCCACGAGAACCACCTGGCGGCCCAATTGGGCACTGCGAATAGCGGCTACATAACCTCCCGGTCCGCCGCCAATGACTACAACATCAGAAGCTGAATCAGCAGGTGCATTCATGTGGTTTCTCTTCGGTAAAGGTTTCCCCAGAAGCCGGACCGGCGCCAAAGGCTCTGGGGATATGTGAGATACAACAAGCGAGGAAGAACGGTATTCATACACCGTTCACGGGGGGTTGTGCACATTTGTTCATGAGATGCACTAATTTTCAAATGCTATTTTACCACAAAAACGGCGTATTGTCAAAATCGTATTTAGCGGGGGGTGTGCGCCAGTTTTGGGGCGAGTTTGCACCCTGTAGGGACGCAGCGCCGCTGCGCCCCCTTCGCTGTCTCGCAGTTGCACTGCAGGACAGACCCTCTGCTCGCGGAGTTGCACTCCGCGAGGTCAGGAGGCGGACGCAAACTCGTCCCCAAAGGGAAATGCACCCGTTGTTTGAACAACCGGCCATTTGACAACTTCCCCATTCTGCGCTATACTATTCTCCACAAG
>JACIWR010000525.1 GCA_014360845.1 Anaerolineae bacterium | reverse complement strand
ACTCTGCGCTGCAAAAGTAGAAAGACATCCCCTGGTATTGGGATGCGTGGGGCGTTTCTTCTTCGTTTACCACTTTTCCACAAACAAGATCAAGAGCCATTTCGCGTACCTCCATCGGGTTTATTCTCATCCAGCATCTGCCGTACCTTGTGCGCCAGAGACGAAGGGGTGAAGGGCTTCTGCAAGAGAACCGCACCCAGTTCCAGCACGCCGTGATGGACAATAGCGTTTTCCGTATAACCCGACATGTAGATTACTTTCATCTCCGGCTGCAGGGGCTGCAGTTGTTCCGCCACCTGACGGCCACTCATCCCGCCGGGCATGACCACATCGGTGATCAGCAGGTGGATGGGACCTTGATGTTCCCGGCAGACGCGCAGGGCCTCGGCACCATCCTGGGCCTGGAGGACGGTGTAGCCTCGCTTGCGCAGGATGCGCACGGCCAGTTCGCGTACTACCTCCTCGTCCTCCACGACCAGGATGGTCTCCTGGCCTTGCAGGAGTTCGGCAGGGACTTGCAGTTGTAGTTCTGCGGTCGCGGCTCCCTCCTCGGTGCGGGGCAGGTAGACCTTGAAGGTGGTGCCCAGGCCCGGTTCGCTGTAGACGGTGATATGACCACCACTCTGCTTGACGATGCCGTAGACGGTGGCCAGACCCAGCCCCGTGCCTTCTCCCATCTCCTTGGTGGTGAAGAAGGGCTCAAAGAGGTGGGACATGGTCTCCTTGTCCATGCCTATGCCGGTGTCGCTGACGGCCAGCATGACGTAGGGACCGGGCTGCATTTCCACGTGCTGACGGACGTATTCCTCGTCCAGGAAGACGTTCTTCGTTTCGATGGTGAGCTGGCCGCCCTGGGGCATGGCATCGCGGGCGTTGACGGCCAGGTTCATGATCACCTGCTCGATCTGGCCGGGGTCGGCCTTGACGCGGTCCAGGTCTGGGGCCAGGTGGGTGACCAGTTCGATGTCCTCGCCGATGAGGCGGCGCAGCATCTTCTCCAGGTTGGAGACGGTGGTGTTGAGGTCCAGAACCCTTAGCTCCAGTACCTGCTTGCGGCTGAAGGCCAGGAGTTGGCGGGTGAGGGCAGCAGCCCGCTCGGCGGCCTGGCGGATTTCCTGCAGGTCCTCGCGTTTGGGGTCGTAGGGAGGGAATTCGCGGAGGAGCAGGTCAGTGTAGCCGATGATGGCGGTGAGCAGGTTGTTGAAGTCGTGGGCCACGCCGCCTGCCAGCCGTCCCAGGGCTTCCATCTTTTGCGCTTGACGGAGTTGCTCTTCCAGGTGCTTGCGCTCGGTGATGTCAATAATAGCCGATTGTACGGCTGGCTCCCCCCGAAACTGAACAGGGCGCACGAAGGTCTCAATCCAACGCACTGTTCCATCTTTGCGGATGATGCGCATCTCGTAACGCGGCTCCGCCGGCTCTCCGGCCAGGCGGCGTCTATGGCGCTGCACGGTGGCGGCCCGGTCTTCGGGGTAGATCAGGGCTCTTGCTTCGTCGGCGGAGAAGGCCAGCATCTCTTCCACTGTGTAGCCGAAGATGTCGGCGTAGGCCTGATTGACAAAGACGAAGCGTTTATCCTGAATGATGGCCAGCCCTTGCAGGGAGTAGTCCACCACGGCGCGGTATGCCTCCTCGGCTCGCTGGCGTTCGATGATCTCCCGGCGCAACTCGGCGGTGCGCTGGGCCACTTGCTGTTCCAGGGTCTGGTAGCGCCAGACGTTGCGCAGCACTGGGGCCAGGTAGGCGGCGGCTGTGCTCACCAATCGCTGTTCCGCAGCCAGTTGCTCGCGCCGGTGGCTGCTGACCAGGCACAGAATGCCGAAGAGCTGATTCTCGATGTGGATGGGCACGGCGTAGCGGTCATGCCTGTTCTCGTCCGGCATGGGCACTCCCTGCTCCTCCAGCCAGCGCCACAGGTCCAGACCCAGTGAGAGATGTGGCTCGTCAGGCGGCTCGAAGCCGTGGACCTCCACCAGACGCAGTTCCTGTCTGTCTTCATCGGCGATGAAAAGGGCCGCCAGCACCGGTTCTATGGCCTCTGTCAACCACGTCATGAAGCGCGCTGTCTCGTGGGCCAGGTCCAGTGTGGTGCCAAGGATCAGACTGAGTTG
>JACIWR010000524.1 GCA_014360845.1 Anaerolineae bacterium | reverse complement strand
GACCAGGGCGGCGAAAAGGGTATCGCTGGGCACGTGGATGATCGCGGCCTCCTGTCCCACGCCGTGCCGTCCCACGCGCAGCCCGCCGCGTAGTCGCAGGTGATAAATTGTCAGTTGGGGCATAGCGGCCCTCCTATTCCAACAGCGCGGTGCGGATGTCAGCCAGCACTTGCTCCTGAGCGGCGGCCAGGTCCGCCACGCTTTCGAACTCGGCGATGATCTGCGGCTGCGGCCCATAATCACTCCGGGATTTGACGCCCACCTCAATCTTCAGCAGTCGCACCTTGCCGGAGCCGCGCGAACCCAGGCCGCCCAGGTAATCGTCCTCCAAAAGCTGGAGACCGCGCACGATGGTGGCGAAGCGTGCGATGTCCCGCGCCGGGTCTATGCCATCCCCGCTGTAGACGCTGTAGACCATCTCCGCGCGGCCAAAGGTGACCCCGGCCGGCACGCGTTCCATCTGGCGCGGGTTAGCCGCCGAGGTGACGCGGTCAATGGAGACCTCGGTCTTGACCTCGGTGTAGGGCAGGTCGGTGCGGACGCCCTCCAGCTTCTTCCTGCTCTCGTCGGTCAGATGCACATCGCGGACGATGAGCCGGGTGGGGGTGGCGAATTCGCGCTCGCCGGGCACGCCGTAAACCTGGCAGATGTCGCAGCCCAGGTAAGGCCCCTTCTCCTGGCAGGAGTGGATGAACCCCTGACCGATTGGCTGATTCTGGACAGCACCCTCGTACTTCTCGGTCAGCGAGCGCATCTTACCCCGCAGGCTGGAGCCGGGGATGTAGGGCTGGTTGGTGACCGGATCGCGGATGACGGTCTTGTCCACGCCGCCAATCTCGATGCCTGTGTCGGAGCCGCCGATGTGCAGGCCGGTGACGGTTTCGATATTGAATCGCAGAAACACGCGTCCTTGCAGTTGAATGGTCCGATTTTCCATGGCTATTTGCACTCCTTTCCGGTTAGTTGCCACCGTAGGCCTTGTGATAGGCCAGGATGGCCTCGAAGAACTCGACAAAGCGTTGGAAGTTGTCGGCATCGCCCTGCACCAGGTCCACCGCCGGGGAGAGAACGGAGACCAGCTCCTCGACGCCTCTGCCGCGCTCTTTCCTGGCGCGATAGGCCATCTTGGGCTTGAGCAGGACCAAATTACGGCTGGCCCGCCGCGCATCCACCTGCCAGTCACCCTGGATTTGGCGCACCTCCCCGAAGAGACTGCGGATCTGGCTGGTGCTGAGCTGCCGGGCCAGGGCCTGGCCGATTCGCTCGGCCCACTTGACCAGCACCTCCGCCCCGTCAGGATCGGTGATGATGGTTTTCAGTTCGTCTTCCGAGGGAGCTTGAAAACCTTGTTGCTTCGAGTGCTGTTTACTCATGATTATGCTCCTTTCCTGAGTTCCAATTCAGCCCAGCGTGCCGCCAGGCCGATCCAGCGAATGCTGGTAAAGTCCTCATGTCCCAAAAGCTGCCGTAGTTCGGCCAGCTCCTGTTTCACTTCTTTGTGCCGTTTTTCCATGCGCATAAGCTGATAGACAGCCCGCCAGTTCCAGGGGCCGTAATAGGTCTGCGGCTGACCGGTCCGGCTCCGGTCCCGGCCCTCCTGCGTCCGCTTTTCGGCCTCCCGGTTGTATTGCAGTTGCAGGTTGATCAGCGTGCGTAGCAGAGAGCGCAGGGCCGGTTTGCTTCGCACCAGTGCACAGAGTTTGTCCTTGCACGGGTCCACCTCATTGGCAAAAGTATTCCAATCCTCCGTCTGCCCCAGGAAAGTGAGGGCGTTTTTGCCCGGACGGCTCTTGGCCTGCTCCTCGGCCTCTCCGGCGTCGGCGGCGGCCTGGTAGAGAGGATACTTGCCGCCGACCAGAGCTATACCGCCGCTGAGGTGCAGGCCCGGATGATGGGCCGTGAAGCGGGCGAAGTCGTTGCGAATGTCCAGGGCCAGACGGGGCATCACGTCCCAACTGCCGACGAAGAAGAGGTCATCGCCGCCGGAATAGATGCTGTAGACGCAATCGGTTTGCGCGCCGTTCCCCCGCTTGTACTTCTGCTTCTCGGCCAGCACCTCCACCCACCCCTCGAAGAAGAGACTCATGGCAAAGCTCAGGGCAGCGACACGCGAG
>JACIWR010000523.1 GCA_014360845.1 Anaerolineae bacterium | reverse complement strand
CTGAGTAGTAACGTTCAAAGTTGGGTGGTCTCCCCCTGTTGTGTTGATGCCTTCTCTATCACCGCAGAGCACGCGGGTCGGGGCTCGGGCCCGACCTACTTCTGCTGCGGTCAGACTTCGAGTTCGTTCAGAAGAGTCAAAATTGGGCCATACCGTCTTGTCGGACCGCTGGCCCGGGTCACGGTGCGAGATGGATCTCCAGTATCTTCTCAAAATGTAGGGGCGAACCCTTGCGGTCGCCCAGGCGGGCAGGTGCAAGACCTGCCCCTACCCCAAATTATTGAGAAGATACGATCTCCACCTCGGTGAAGCCCAAAGCACGCAAAAACTGGGTTAACATCACCTGGGCGCTGGACTCAGCCTGTTGCAAGATGCCGTCCTCCCTGGCCCCGGCCACGATCTCCTCTTCGGCTTGGGTCAGCAACTCCAGGATCAGGTCCTTATCCACCTCATCCTCGCCCAGCAACCCGGTGAGGACATCCTGCTCCACTTTGTAGATGCGGGTCCGGGAAGGGTCTACTTTGCTGGACAGGATTTGGGCCCGTGGCAGCTCAACGGTCACCTTACTGCCTTCCACGCGCACGTTCTCCGCTGTGACCTGACTCAGGTCTACTCCGGCCACCACCTCACCGTAAGCTACCAGCAGCACTCGATAGCTGCCGACTTCGATGAAGAGGAAAACCTGCCCCTCTTTCTCCGCTTCAACCACATGCTCGACAGTGTATTTCACCGTCTCCAGGCGACCTAGGTTTTGAAGGCGTTCCACGACGAGGACCGGCCACGGCGTGGGCGTGGGGGTGATTGTGGCCGCGGGGGCACCGAAGGCTTCCAGGGCCTGCCGCGCCGTGTACACCACACCGAAGCAGGCGAAAGCGACGATGCCTAAAACGGCCACGCTTAACGCGACCTGGGCCCCAATGCTCTGCTGCCAAGCCTGGCGGACAGGCTTGCTGAGCTCTTCAACTGGGGAACTATCCTGTGCTGTTTTGTGAGAAAACATGTCGTTATTGTTCATTAATCACCTCGGAGACCGCTGCTTTACCGCGGCTTCTGAACTTTCCGCCTGCCGGTACAACGCCTGCAAGATAAGCGCGTCTTCCTCCAGATTCGGACTCTCGCAGATCACCGCGCCGCCGAGGTCGAAAGCGCGCCAGACCTGTACCAGTTCCTGATAGCGCAAATCGGCGGTGGCCAGATTGAGGTGCTCGCGCTCTCCCTTGTCCGTGTACTCGATGCCGGAGACGTGGATGTGCATGTCGTCCAAAGCCTGGTGGCCCAAACCCTTCTCGATAAGACGCAGGATGTGAGCGAAATCGTCCATCGAGTTGCAGCCGCCGCCGGCGCGGGCATGCAGATGGGCGAAATCTACGCAGGGCAGCACTCCAGGCACCTCGCGGCTGAGGGCAATCAGTTCCTCGACCGTGCCGAACTGAGAGGGTTTGCCCGTCGTCTCCGGGCGCAGCATTACCTCATTGCCCTCCTCACGCAGGATAGCGACGATTTCTATCATGTGCTCTTTGACCCGCTCGTACACCGTCTCTGGCGGGTCATCGTGATAAAAGGCGGCGTGGAAGACGATGTTCCTCGCCCCGGCCAGCCAGCCTTTGCGCGCTGCCGCTAACACTCGCTCCCGACTGGCTTTGACGATTTTCGCCTGACGGGAGTTGAAATTGATGTAGTAGGGGGCATGGACGCTGAGCACTACCTCGTGTTTTTGCGCCGCCGCTTTTATCTCAGCAGCCCTGGCCTCGCCGATGCTCACTTTTTGCACCCAGGGCAATTCCATACAATCCAGCCCCAGAGCCCGAATTTGGGCGATGCCATCGGTGCTGTGTCTCTGGGGCGTACTGTGGGGGATGCCGGCTGTGCCAAAGCGTAGCTTCCCCATGCTGGTTTCTCCCTCTCGCTGTGCGCCGCTTGAATCGGCTGGTATGGCCAGCGCTCCTTGTCCTTTTGAAAAATGAGGAGCAGAGGATGGCCGTTTTTGCTGCTTCTCCGTCGGGTAGTGTCTATGCGGTATTTGCCCTCTGAAGGGTGTTCTAGCTACCCGACAGTTTTGCCCAAGTGTCGCTGCGCAGGGTGCAAAAGGCCCCGAAGCAGCCTCGCGGCCACGAGGGAGCATTCCTGAGCGGAGCGCAGC
>JACIWR010000522.1 GCA_014360845.1 Anaerolineae bacterium | reverse complement strand
TCGCCAAAATGGCGCCATAGAACTCCAGCTCTACGCCCTCGCGATCGGCCTCGGTGATCTGGTCTTGAATGCCCAGCCACTCGGATATGGGTCGGAATCCTTGTTCCACTGCCTCCCAAGGCTTCATCAATTCCTGGGCTTGCTCCAGCGTGAGGAAGTGATAGGGGCTGCCCATCTGATCGAACATGTCTACAAACTGCTGCATCTTGGGAGTCATAAGGCTGGGATTCTTGGTTTCAAAGGTGGCAAACATCTTGCTACCGGGAGCAGCCCAATCATAGAGCGCCTGGGCAATACGCTTAGTCTCCTCCTCGGTAAGGAAGCAGGTGACAGCGTTAAAGCCAATGGCCACCTTTCGTTCATCCCCAAACATCTCGGTGATGACCGGTGAGCTGAGAAGGGCATCAATGTCCCGGATGTCGGCCTGCAGATAGCGCACTCGTGGATTGCCCTCCAGGAGTTGGGTGCCATAGGCCACCACGACCGGGTCATTGTCCACGTAAATGACATGGGCCTGGGGCACGGTCTGATGAATGTGCTCCACCGTGGGCAGGCCCGAGGCGAGGTCCAGGAAGTGGTCAAATCCCTCATCAGCCAACAGGAGCACTGCCTCGTGCATGAACATGCGAAGCATCCGTACCCACTTGCGGGTGGAAGGGACGAGGCTGATCATGTACTCAGCAGCCTGCCGATCGGCCTCAAAGTTGTGATGGCCTCCCAGGACGTAGTCGTAAACTCGTCCGGCGTTGGGAATACTGGTGTCGAAGGCGACAGGGGTTTCCATTTCTTCCTCCTTCTCCTTAATTATGATTTTCGGTTTATTATAAAGCATTATCCGTGCAATGTAAAGGTATCTTGAAATCGGGTATGCACCAATCTGGCACGTAGCCACCGAGCGCTGCTACACCCTGGGCATACACTCGTCCCCCAGGTGAAGCGCGCCCCTGAGATCACCCTTGATCACTCGCATGAGGGTCTTCCGGCGTTTCTCGCAAACGGGGAACCCCCATCTTGATGAAGATGCGAGGAATACCGAAAGCCTGTCCCAGTTCCCGCACGGCGGTTTGGAGCACTCCTTCCACGTCCTGGGCGGTCTGAATGCGCTCCACGATCTGGCGGGCCAGCCGCTCCCGTTCTGCCCGGCGCTGCGCCTCTTCGTACAGGCGCACACTTTGCAAGGCAATGGCCACCTGGTTGGCGATAGCGGTCAGGAGCTCCTGATCGTGCTCATCATAGACGTGGGGCCTGGTGTAGCTCTGCACGGCCATCACGCCCAGGGCCTGATCACCGATCAGCAGTGGCACGCCCAGCCAGGAGAGGGCCTCGCGTCCTATCGGTTCAATCCCCATCTCGGCCAACCGCTGGGGCAGATTCTCCCGGATAAGCACCGGCTTGCGGTTGCGAATGATGTACTCGGTAAGCCCTTGCCCGGAGCGGCGCACGGTGTACGGCCGGCGGAGTTGCCCTTCGGTGACGTCGAGGACGAAAGTGACCTCGTCCTTGGCCGAGTCATAGAGGGCGATGTAGAAGTTAGTAGTGTCCAGCAGGCGGGAAGCGCCGCGATAGGCCTCGTCCAGCACCTCCTCGGTGGTGAGGCGCGCGGTGAGGGCCAGACCCAGCTCGTTCAACACCGCCAACTCCTCGGCGCGAACGCGGGTCTCCTCGAAGAGGCGAGCACTCTCCAGGGCCAGAGCCACCTGTTGACTCACCGCTTCCACCAGCTCGATCTCATCCTTAGTCCAAGGCCGAACCTCGTCCGTTTCCTCCAGGGCCAGAGTCCCGATGACCTGGTTGCGCAGGCGCAAGGGGGCTACCAGAGCCGAGCGCTTGGCCTGCGGGTCGGTCTCGGCGATGACTTTGCCTTCCTGGATAGCCTTCTCCAGTAGCGGGTCGGCCACCGGCTCGGCAGGGGTTACCTCCACCCGATCGTAAACCAGAGCCGGAGGCACCTCCGCCGTTTGCCAGGCCCGCCGCACCTGTTCCGCGTACATCATTTCCAATTCCCGCAGGGTGCGGTGGCTCTCCTCCAGCAGGCGGGCGTTCTCCAACGCCAGCGCAATCTGGTCCGCCATCGTCTGTAGCACCGCCGCATCCTCCTCGTCGAAAGCCGACGGCTCTACCGACTGCACGTCCAGCACGCCA
>JACIWR010000521.1 GCA_014360845.1 Anaerolineae bacterium | reverse complement strand
GGCGGCAGGAACTCGTGCATGGGCGGGTCAATCAGGCGAATGATGACCGGGCAGCCATCCATCACGCGGAAAATGCCTTCGAAGTCCTCGCGCTGGAAGGGCAAAAGCTGATCCAGGTACTTCTGCCGCTCTTCCTCCGTCTCGGCCATAATCATGTTGACCACGATGGGACGGCGTTCTTCTTCGAAGAACATGTGCTCGGTGCGGCACAGACCGATGCCCTCGGCACCGAACTCGCGAGCCCGAGCCGCGTCCTTGGGGTAGTCGGCATTGGTCCACACGCCCAGGCGACGCACCTCGTCAGCCCAGCCCAGCAGGGTGATGAGATCGGTCTCTTTCTTGAAATCGGGGGCAATGGTCGGGATAGGACCGGCGAAAACTTCCCCGGTGGTACCACTGATGGAAACCAGGTCACCTTCCTTGATCACCTGGCCGTTCACGGTGAACATTTTCTTCTCGGTGTCCACGCGAATGGCCTCGCAACCGGCGACACAGGGCTTACCCAGGCCACGGGCTACCACAGCCGCGTGGGAAGTGGCTCCACCGCGCTGAGTGAGGATGCCTTTGGCCTGCAGCATACCATGCACATCATCGGGGGCGGTCTCCGGCCGGACGAGGATCACGGCTTTGCCGGCCAGACCCCATTCCTCCGCCGTATCCGCATCAAAAGCGGCAATGCCCGAGGCCTCACCCGGAGAGGCATTCAAGCCCTTGGCCAGGAAGCGACCGGCCTGTCGCGCCTCTTCCACGGCGTGGGGGTCAAAGCGCGGCAGAAGGAGCTGGTTGATCTGCGCCGGGTCTACGCGCAACAGGGCCTCTTCTTTGGTGATCAACCCCTCGCGCACCATGTCCACGGCGATTTTGACCGCAGCTGCCGCCGTGCGTTTGCCCGTTCGTGTCTGCAGCATCCACAGCTTACCGCGCTCGACGGTGAACTCCATGTCCTGCATGTCGCGGTAGTGCTTTTCCAGCATTTCCGCCACTTCCACGAACTGCTTGTAGACCTCCGGCATGTCCTGCTCCAGCTCGGCGATCTTCTTCGGCGTGCGAATGCCGGCCACCACGTCCTCACCCTGAGCGTTCTGCAGGTACTCTCCGTACAACACCTTCTCGCCCGTGGCGGGGTCGCGGGTGAAAGCCACACCAGTGCCGGAGTCATCCCCCATGTTGCCGAAGACCATGGTCACCACGTTGACCGCGGTACCCCAGTCATGAGGAATCTTGTGGAAATTGCGGTAGTCCACTGCGCGCTTACCGTACCAGGAATCGAAGACGGCGGCGATGGCCTGGCGCAGTTGCTCATAGGGGTCCTCGGGGAAATCCTCACCGAGCTCGCGCTTGTACAGGGCTTTGAAATCCTCCACAATGTCCTTGAGCATCTCGGTGGTCAGATCGGTATCCCGCTTTCCCTCGGTCTTCTCCTTGTACTCCTCCAGAATGCGCTCGAACTTATCCCCATCTATGCCCTTGACGATCCGTCCGAACATCTGGATGAGGCGGCGATAGGCATCGTAGGCAAAGCGCTCGTTGTTGGTGAGCTGCGCCAGCCCCTTGAGGGTTTCGGAGTTCAGGCCCAGGTTGAGCACGGTATCCATCATGCCCGGCATGGAAACCCGCGCGCCAGAGCGCACGGAGACCAGGAGCGGGTTCTGAGGATCACCAAACTTCTTGCCGGTCTGCTCCTCCACCGCCTTCAACGCCTCCAGCGTCTGCTCCCACATCCCCTCCGGGAAGTGCCTATCGTTTTCGAAAAAGCTGAGGCAAGCCTCAGTCGTGATGGTAAAACCAGGGGGTACGGGCAAGCCAGCATTGGTCATCTCCGCCAGACCAGCGCCCTTACCGCCCAAGAGATTTTTCATCTCCTTGTTACCTTCACTGAATAGATACACCCACTTCTTTGTCATGAAACAGCCTCCTTAAACAGCTAAAGAAATAGTGGTCAGTTTTCAGAGAGCAGGTTGCTCCGGAAAACCTCGTTAACAATTTCGAAGAATTATATTGCATATTGGCAGATTTGGCAAGCTCCCATCTCTGGAGACCCCGCTCTCGCAGAGTTGAACTGACAGCTTCGCTGGACAAGAGCTGGGTCGAACTCCGAAGTGGCGGGTAGGGCTCTCTGCCTTAGACCGATAGAGCAGAATCGTTACATGGGAGAATCTCTGTAGCT
>JACIWR010000520.1:1720-2183 GCA_014360845.1 Anaerolineae bacterium | reverse complement strand
GAACCATCCCTTCTCCGAGTTGGGTAGAAGCCCAATCGCATTGGGCGGAGGCCTGGAAAGTGGCCTACCATCCTGATTTTGACGGCCAACGCGGGTGGCTTGCTACCCACGCATTTGTGGTCTTTGAAACGGCAATTGGTATTAGACCCAAACCGCGCAGCGGGGCCATGCCCCGTCGCATCTGTCAACGAATGGTAGAACGAATAAACGAATGGCCATGACCGCAGTCTATTCGTTTATTCGTTGAATATTCGTTGACGCTGTAAGCCCCCCATTGGGAGAAGAGAACTATGTCAGATAGCAAAAACACATACGACGTGATCATCGTCGGAGCGGGTCCGGCGGGCATCTTCGCCGCGCTGGAGTTGAGTCAACGCCCGGACCTGCGCGTGGCCATCCTCGATAAGGGCCCTGACATAGAGCAGCGGCGCTGTCCTGCCAGGGAGACCGGGCACTGCGCTCG
>JACIWR010000520.1:0-1710 GCA_014360845.1 Anaerolineae bacterium | reverse complement strand
CCTGTGCCCTGCTTTGCGGCTGGGGTGGGGCCGGCGCTTTCTCCGACGGCAAACTCACCCTCTCACCTGAGGTCGGAGGACATTTGCCGCAGATTCTCGATGAAGCGCGCACGCGAGAACTGATCGCCGAGGTGGACCGCACTTACGTGGACTACGGAGCCAGCCCGGTCGTACATGGCACCCGCAACGACGAGATTGAGCAGTTGGAGAAACGCGCTGCATTAGCCGGACTGCGTTTTGTCTCCGTGCCCATCCGCCACATGGGCACCGAGCGTTGCGCCGAGATCATGCGCGCCATGCGAGACGAACTCCTGCGGCGCGGGGTACAGATACTGCAACGCACCCCGGTGACCGGGGTGCGGGCCGACAGGGGGCGCGTCGTCGGAGTGGAGACAGCTCAAGGGGATAAGCTCGATAGCCAGTTCGTGATCCTCGCTCCGGGCCGCGAGGGCGCGTCCTGGCTGAAAGAGGTATCGGCGCAGTTAGGTCTGTCCCTGGCGCGCAATCCTGTGGACCTGGGTATTCGCGTCGAGGTGCCGGCCACCGTGCTGGAACCCATCACCGATCTGGTGTACGAGTCCAAATTCATATACTACTCGCGGGCCTTCGACGATAAAGTACGCACCTTTTGCATGTGTCCCTATGGCAAAGTGACCACGGAGTTCGTGGGGGATGTGGTCACCGTCAACGGGCATTCCTACGCCGATCACAAGACGAATAACACCAATTTCGCCTTGCTGGTGAGCAAAAATTTCACCGAGCCCTTCGACGATCCCATCGCCTACGGCAAATCCATCGCCCGGCTGGCCAACCTCCTCAGCGGAGGAGTACTGGTGCAGCGCCTGGGCGATCTGGAAGCGGGGCGTCGCACCAACGCTCAACGGCTGATGCGTTCCATCGTGACTCCGACGCTGAAAGACGCTACCCCCGGCGACCTCAACCTGGTATTGCCCTACCGCTACGTGGTCAGCCTGCTGGAGATGATCCACGCTTTGGACGAAATCGCGCCTGGCGTAGCCTCGCGTCACACCCTGCTCTACGGCGTGGAGGTCAAGTTCTACTCCTGTCGCCTGCAACTGAGCGCCGAACTGGAAACCGAGGTACAGAATCTGTTCGCTGCGGGCGACGGCGCGGGCATCACTCGCGGGCTGATCCAGGCCTCCGCCTCCGGTTTAGTGGCCGCCCGCGCCATCCTCTCCCGCCTGTAAGCCCAACCGGTGCCGACAGGCCGGGGTCGTGACCCTTCACTTGTAGTCTTCGCGCACCGGATGCCAGGCGTCCAGAGCGCGGGTGGGCTCCTCCAGGATGCGAGCGCTGTGGGACACGTTCGGAGGGATGCACACCCCCTCCCCCGCCTGCAAGGTGTGCGTCTCCCCATCCAGAGTAAAGACCATCGTCCCCTCGATCACATAGGTGATCTGCTCGTGGGGATGAGCGTGCTCCGGCACCACCGCTCCCGGCTCGAAATCGAAGAAGGTGATCATCACGTTATCGAGGTAAACCGCACGGCGGGTGACACCGGGCAACATCTCCGTCGCTGCTAAATCGGCTACGGTGAAAAAAGTCATCGGGCTTCTCCTCCATGATTTTTTGGCTCCCGCGGATGTGTGCACTTGCTCTCGCGGAGTCCAACTCCGCGAGAGCAAAGTTGGCCACTATTATACGTCACTATGATCCGCGATTACTTCGCCATTTTTTATTACTTTCATT
>JACIWR010000052.1 GCA_014360845.1 Anaerolineae bacterium | reverse complement strand
AGAGTTCAGTTCTAAGGAGGAACATGTGGAGACCCAAGGGAGAGTACTCATCGAACCACGTACCGGCTTTGCCATGGTCGAGTCACCGAAACAAGATCTGTGGAGTACGGTTTTGGCTCAATTGGACGAAGTAGCCCAAAGGCTGAAGCTAGACCCCGGCATCCATGCCCTTCTGCGTCAACCAGAGCGAGAACTGACGGTGGCGGTACCGGTGGTGATGGACGATGGTCAGATCAAGGTCTTCACGGGTTATCGCATCCAGCATTCCAGTGCTCGGGGACCGTGCAAAGGTGGCATCCGTTACCACCCTGATGTAAACCTTCATGAGGTCAGAGCGCTGGCAGCCCTGATGACCTGGAAATGTGCCGTGGTAGGTATCCCCTTTGGCGGAGCCAAAGGAGGAGTACAATGTGATCCAAGACAGATGTCTCAAGACGAGATTCGCCGTCTGACACGTCGCTACACAGCTATGATCATGCCCATCATCGGCTCGAAACGAGACATCCCGGCGCCTGATATTAATACCAATCCACAGATTATGGCCTGGATAGCCGATACAGTCAGTATGCTGGAACGAAAGACCGTGATTGATGTCGTCACCGGCAAACCGATCCCCCTGGGCGGATCAGTGGGACGCAAAGAGGCAACCGGGCGGGGCGTAGCCCTTGTTACAAGAGAGCTCCTGAAGCGCAGAGGCTGGAAACTTTCGGATACAACTGTGGCAGTACAGGGGTATGGTAACGTTGGTTCTGCCGCAGCGACTATTTTGGATAGTATGGGCTGCAAAATTGTGGCGGTGAGTGACATTAGCTGTGGGTTGTATAACCCCAAAGGCTTGGACATCTCCAGCATCAACCAACACGTAACGAACCACCCCCAAAGGCTGCTGGAGGGATATGAGGCCCCAGGTGTGGAGACAATCAGTAACGACGAGTTATTAGTGAGCGATGTAGATGTATTGATCCCAGCCGCACTGGAGCATCAAATCCACGTAGCCAACGCACCGCACGTGCGGGCCAAGATGATCGTGGAAGCCGCCAACGGCCCCACCACACGTGAGGCCGACGAGATATTGAACGAGCGTGGCATCATCGTCGTGCCCGATATCTTGGCCAACGCCGGCGGCGTAGTGGTCAGCTATTTCGAGTGGGTACAGGATTTGCAATGCTTCTTCTGGGACGAGGCGGAAGTCAATAGCAATCTGGAGCGCATCATGATCCGCAGTTTTGATGAAGTATGGAACTTCAGCCAGGAACAACGAGTACCACTGAGACTGGGGGCCTACATGCTGGCGGTGGATCGAGTGGCTTCTGCAGTGCGTGCTCGGGGAATATTCCCATAGAGTAAAGCTCCATTGGTGCTTTGACTCCTCTCATCAGTATTCACGTGCCAAACTTTGGGCGCGCGGATGTATACAAGTAGCCGATTGCCCGTTCCGGAGCCGAAGAGCAAAGGTTTTGGGCGAACCTTGAAAGGGGCGGAGCGGGCAATCGCTATAAAATTGTCACAGTTTCTGCCGATGAAAGCAAGAGTTTAATAGAGGTGGTCAGATGCCTGCCCGGAAGCGAGATAGAAACCGCTTCCTCGCTAGCACAGGCCGTCAAAGATGGGCAAACGTTTGCTATCAAACCTGAGGTAGCATGGTATCTTCTCAATAATTTGGGGTAGGGGCAGGTCTTGCACCTGCCCGCCTGGGCGACCGCAAGAGTTCGCCCCTACATTTTGAGAAGATACGTAGCATGGGTATCACCACGGCTGAGATCGTGCAGTTTATTCAAGAGGGAAGAAGAGTCTACGAACCGACGGATGATGCAGACTCAGCCGCTGCTCCGCCGTCACCCGATTGACAAAGTCACAGGGCCATCCCTTGTCTGGGAATGGCCCTGTTTGTTCTTGACATTTCACCAGCCATGAGATAGAATGGGTGGCGGTTCGGCGAGCATCTCCTACCTGCTCTTGCCCCGATCCCGCGCATCATGCCAAAGCTATCCGGCGAGCGCTTCGCCCGCTCCCACTGGACAGGATGTCCACGGCAATGAACGATTCACACCTGGTGAGGAGGCTTGGTCAAGTTGAAAGCAACCCCCGTGCTTAAGTGGCTGTGGATCAATCTAAAAATTTTCATCCTGTTCTTCTCTCTGGTCGGACTCCTCGTCGTACTGTTTCCCGAAGCGATGCTGAACCTGTTCGGGAAGTGGGCCCTGGTAGCGCAGGCGTTCGGTGCGAAAAGTGCAGAGCAGTTCAGTTCCCAACCAGAGATGTTTGCACACATCCTCTCCAGGAACGCAGTAACGTTAGCCATTTTCGTGCTTCTGGGGCTGATCCTGCAGGCACCGTTGGCCATGCCCTTCATGGGGGCCTTCTATGCTCTGGTCACGTTTTTAGCACCTCACACGCTGGGGAAGCCATTGGGTCCAGCCGATTGGTTGCTGATCATTGCGGAGTCCTTCACCTTGATATTGGGGGCTTCCGTCTCGTCTGGGCTGGCAGCTGAGCTCTACGGTGTCAACACCAACCTCAAGAGCCTGGTCGAGTACTGGAAAAAATCCTGGACAAAGTTGTCGTGGCAACTCGCGCCTCATTGGAGAACAGTGATCCGAGGGTGGCGGATGACGGTGGCGGCCTCCTTCCTCGCCCTTGCGGCTCTCTCGGTCTTCGTTGCCTGGTTTGAAACGTATGGATACTGAGTATGGTTCTGGCTGCTCAACAAGCCTGCAGGCGGCCCGCCTGGATCTGATTGGTGGAGAGGTAACTGTTCAGCCCGATTAAAATCGCTCCCCCTGGGCGCTTCGCGCCGGGTGTCGGCCTGCGCCGACGCTTCCCATTTACGCGACGATGGCATTGTCGGCGAAGGCCGACCATCGGCCCGAGGCCCCACAGGGTGATTTCCAATCACCGCTGAACGGCTACGGTGGAGAGCATGCACATGAATCCGCTGGCACAAGGCAATGGGGGCATTCTCTTTCACATAGGCATAGCAACAGCACTGTTGCTCTTGGTGCATATCACAATCCAAGCAGAACGTAAAGCCACTGTGGGCTATCAAGTACTCCTGGTGATGAGCACTCTTCCCTGGCTGCAACACTACCAATGGGTGATTCAAACCAGAGGGGGCTGGGGACTCCCCGAAGGACAGCCGTCGGACTCAGGGCTTCGGTTTTTCATGTGGGGTAGCCCCCTGGCAGTTTATCTGCTGTTATTCATCGCTCTATGGTTGAGCACTCGATCCGCAGGGAATGTGCACCTCATAGCTGCGGGCTTGCCAGCCACGATTTTCCTGGTGACATGGTTCGCTGCGTTGCCGCTACTACAACAAGATGCGCCTGCAGAACCCTACATCGCCGACAATATGCCCCAGATTTGGCTCTTCCTCGAGAGCGCGGTCGCCACAGGAGTGCTTTTGGCGTGGGCCATGGCGATGAAGGCAAGTCACCACAAGGCCGGTTGACCTTTCTTGCGCGTTGGTGCCCGCGCTGCGTTTGCCCGAATTACAGCGCAAGAATCGGAGTGTTTTTCCGCTCGCACCGCCCTATAATAGAATCAAGGGTAACTGCTCCGCCCGATCGAAATCGCACTGCAGGCTAGGGCTATCCCTCAACAACACCCAAGAGGGAGACCACCGAGCAGTTACGCATCCAGAAACGATACGGAGGGAAAAAACGTGAAACTCAAACGCACCATGGGGGCGGTCGAGTGGTTACTGCTCATCACGCTGTCCTTTCTTTGGGGCGGCTCTTTTTTCTTCATCGGTGTGGCCGTTCGCGCCCTGCCCCCCTTGACCATCGTGGCCTTGCGAGTCGGGCTGGCGGCGATAGCGCTCAACGTTATCGTCCGCGTCGTGGGGCTGAAGGTGAAGATGAACCGGCGGCTATGGACCGCCTTTCTCGTCATGGGCCTGTTGAACAATGGCATTCCATTCAGTCTCATCGTCTGGGGACAGACCCATATCGCCAGCAGCCTGGCTTCCATCCTCAACGCCACGACCCCGCTCTTCGCCGTCATTGTGGCGTATTTTCTGACCGATGACGAAAAGATGACGCGCTGGCGTCTCGCCGGAGTGGTGATCGGCCTGGCGGGCGTGGTGTCTATGATCGGGCCGGAGACCCTGCGCGGCCTCGGCACCAACGTCCTGGCCCAAATGGCTGTACTTGCTGCCGCGCTCTCCTATGCCTGCGCCGGCGTCTTTGGCCGACGCTTCCGGGAGATGGACATCGCGCCCCTGCTTACGGCCACCGGCCAGGTGACAGCCTCGAGCCTCTTGCTGGTCCCCCTGGCCCTCGCCGTGGACCGGCCCTGGACGCTCCCGCTGCCCCCGCTGACAGTCTGGGGCGCTGTTCTGAGCCAGGCGCTGTTCTCCACCGCGCTGGCTTACATCATCTACTTCCGCATTCTGGCCACGGCGGGAGCCACCAATGTGTCGCTGGTGACCTTTCTCATCCCCATCAGCGCCATCTTGCTGGGCACCACCTTTCTTGGTGAGCAACTGGAGCTAAAGCACTTCATCGGCATGGGACTCATCGGCCTCGGCCTGGCCTCCATTGACGGACGACCACTGCGGTGGTTGCGTCGCCGACTGGGCTCCAAGGCGGGTTCGCCGGATACCCAGGCCTTGGTCGGCTCGCCACAACCGGGGTCGGAGGTTTAAATGGCACCCGAACAGCGGAGATTCGCAGACGAGGAAAGCCGCTGGCAGGCGCTTGTACAGCGCGATCCGGCCGCCAGGGACGCATTTTTCTACGCGGTCAAAACCACGGGAGTGGTTTGTCGCTCTGGTTGCTCCTCACGCCTGCCTGGGCGGGAGAACGTCGAATTCTTCGATACCTATCAGGAAGCCCAGCGCGCGGGTTATCGTCCCTGCAAGCGATGCCGCCCAGACCTCATCTCCCCAGATGAGCATCTGGTGGAACTGGTCGTTCAGGCCTGCCGCCGCATCGAGGAGGCAGAAAATCCCCTCAAGTTGGAGCAACTGGCGGCCGAGGCCAGCATGAGCCCCTGGCACTTCCATCGCCTCTTCAAACAAATCGTGGGGGTTACCCCCAAGCAATACGCCGCGACCTGGCAAACCCGACGTTTCCGCGCCAGTCTCAAGAACGGCCGCTCGGTCACGGCAGCTATCTACGAAGCGGGTTTCAGTTCCAGTAGCCGCGCTTATGAGACGGCCCGCCAGCGCCTCGGCATGCCTCCCTCAACTTACAGACAAGGTGGCGCCGGACTGACGATCCGCTACGGGATAGCTCCGTGTTCTCTCGGCTGGGTAGTGGTGGCCGCCACAGAGCAGGGCATCTGCCTCATCGAGTTCGGAGATGCTCCGGAGTCCTTGCCCGCCAAAGTGAAGGAACGCTTCCCGAAAGCTCACCTCCAGGAGGCAGGGCCGGATTTTTCCACTTTGCTGCATCAAGTCGTGGCCCTGATCGAATCGCCGGGGCAGACCGTTGACCTGCCCCTGGACATCCGGGGGACAGCTTTCCAGGAGCAGGTTTGGCGAGCCCTGCGCGAAATCCCACCGGGGACTACCATGAGTTACGCCCAGGTCGCCGAGCGCATCGGTCGCCCAAAAGCTGCGCGGGCCGTGGCCCAGGCTTGCGCGGCGAATAAGCTGGCGGTCGCCGTCCCCTGCCATCGGGTAGTGCGCAGCGATGGGAAACCAGGCGGCTATCGCTGGGGCGTGGAGCGGAAGCAGGCACTGCTCCGCCGCGAAAGTGAAAAGTCGGAGGAACATCAGACCTGCGCTACCTGCTCACCAGAAGATCGGAGGTGACTGCCACCTTGGGTGTATTTCACTTTGGGGGCGAGTTGCTGTTGTGCCTGGCCGCGGAGACCTCTCCCATCCCCCCGGAATATGGTAGGCGCGGTGTAACCATTCAGCGATGATTGGAAGGAAATCACCCTTGGGGGCCTTGGGCCGATGGTCGGCCTTCGCCGACAATGCCATTGTCGCGCAAAAGGGAAGCGTCGGCGCAGGCCGACACCCGGCGCGAAGCGCCCAGGGAGAGCGATTTCAATCGGATGAACAGTTACAGCGCGGTTTCTTAACCGCGCAACCCCGGTCACGACAGACAGTGTGCCTTCACGGTGCTGGGGGCCGTCGGGCCGCTATGGAAAGCGCGGCTACGAATCTACATCTACCCCGCCAGACCAAGACCCAAGTCATATTGCGAGCGCTCCCCAAATGTGGTATGATACACATGAGGAGCGTCCTGGCTCTTCTCCGGGCGGTGAATGTCCCCTTATCATTGATCACTAGCGAAGCTTCGCCTCAAACCGACGAGTCGGTCTCACCGCAGAGCTTTCTCTATTTTTTCTCTTTGCGTGCTCTGTGGCCTCGGCGGTGAAAACTTGACTCATTTGTCAAGATTTGAAGCTATGAAGGTGGCTAGAGATTGCGCACCCCATAGCCATCCTGTCACCCGCTCGATCCACCATTCGGGCCACCGCTGATACCACTGTCCTTGTCTTGGCAGGCACGCACAACTCTAAAAGGAGTAATGAACGATGAAAACCAGACCTCTGCTCATTTCCTGTGCAGCGAGCCTGGCCCTGGTGGTGGGCCTCCTGTTCGCCGCAAAAGGAGGGTTGGCCCAATCCCCCGATGATGCCCCAGACCCGACCCCCGATGCCGCGCTTGACTCCGGTCACAGCCAGCCTCCCCCCTTGAGTCTGGCCGCGCTTTCCACCTCCGCAGCCGATGCGGGAGTCCTCAGCATCGCTGGCTCCAGCGTGGAGACGGAAGCGTGCTACCAGGAGAACAAAACGCAGACGCTGTGCTTCACCGTCTACAACGGCTCGTCCGATTGGGAGTGGCTGGACGGCCTCACGCTGACCTTCCCAGACGACCCCTCTCCCACTCTCGGCCCGTGGACCGTCTCCTCCTGTTACTACCAGGACGCCACTGACTCGATCGGGAATCCGGTCAACATGAGTTGCACGCCCTCCGGAAACCAGGTGGTCTATGCCGATAGCGACAGCGACGGCCACGGCGAGATCAGCTCCGGGGCCAGTTGGATGGCCTGCGTGGACGTCGCCGTGCCGGCAGGCTACACGGGAAACCGCTATATCCCCTGGGTACTGCACGGCGATGACGGTGGCAGCGCCAATGGTTCCATCGAGATCGAAGCCTGCACGCCGCTGAGGCTCACCCCCGCCCAAGTCTCCATCGAGGGCTGTAACGGCCTCACTCAGACAATCGAGTTCAGGCTGGATAACTATAGCGGTGGGAACCTTGACCTGGATTGGACCTACAACGCACCCCAGGCAGATTTTTCCGGCTACAGCCCGTCTAGCATCCAAGCGGGCGAGATCATCACCTTTCTCACCGCACTCAAGCCCGACCTGTGCCTGGAGGCTGGCGAGCAAATCACTGCCAGCCTGAGCGTTCAAGGCGGCGGCCATGCCGACAGCTCGATCGTCACCCTGACCATCACCGAGAACAGTGGCTGGCACCGCGTTGACGACAGCCCCGTCCCGGCGATGGACAATGCCGTCATCTGGGCCAATCATGGGGACGGCGGCTTGTGGTCGGTTGGGGGCTACGGCTCCGGCGGGGTCGCCCAGCGCTATGCCCCCTCCACCGGCGAGTGGATCACTTACACCAACCCGCTCTCGCCCGTGATCAAGTATCCCATGGACGGCTGCTACGGCCTCAACGGCGACGGCGACGAGATCATCGTCCTCTTTCCCGACACTGTTGTCACCGGCACGCTGCAGATATGGAACATCACAGACAGGAATTGGTACACCGAGCCGGTACCTTCCCCCGGCTACCCGGCGGAAGGCCGTTGGGGGCAGGACATCGTCTCCATGCTCCAGCACACTGGCGAGAACGTGTGCTACCTCTCCGGCGGTGCCACCCAA
This sequence comes from Anaerolineae bacterium, assembly GCA_014360845.1. Lineage (GTDB taxonomy): Bacteria > Chloroflexota > Anaerolineae > JACIWR01 > JACIWR01 > JACIWR01. The sequence continues at coordinate 7,539 of JACIWR010000052.1, read as the reverse complement.
CCAGGGGGCGGCGAGACGAGGGACTTGTGGAAGTACAACCCTGGCAACAACACGGCCAGCTTTGTCGGCAGTTTTAGCGCGAGCGTCTGGTTCAACTTTCACGCCTCTTGGTATGTGCCCTGGGTGGGCAATGATGGCGCCATCTGCGTGGCCGGTGGCGTAGACCACAATTATCAGATCAACGACACGACTCAGTGCTACGATCTGGAGACTGGCTCCTTCCGCGCGGCAGGGGCCGACCTGGGCACGCTGCCGGAGCCGTGGTGGGGCATGGCCGACGGCTGGCAGATCACCGACCAGGGCTACGAACTGTGGATCGCCAACGGGGTGGCGCAAGACGGCGCCCTGTTGCCGGCCTCAGCCTACATTCGAGAGGCCATGAGCAACTTCGCGTATGGGCCGGACATGCCCGACGGGCTCTATCGCCTGGAGGGAGATGCCTGGCAGAATCAGTTCTACACGCTGAACGGCTCCAGGGGTGGCTTCTGGTCCAGCGAGTTCAGCCTGCACCTGGCGGCCTGCCCCACCTGTTACGAAAACTATTTGCCACTGGTGCTGCGTCAGTTCCCGTGAGGAGAGACTCTGTATCAGGACTCTGGCGAATTTCAGCGCTTCAAGGCTGTAGCGGCGGACCGCCCTTCGACGGAGCTCAGGACAAGCTCTGTCCGCCGGACAAAGCGGCCACAGCGGGCCGCCGCTGCAAATCATGGTGAGCTACTGAATTCGGTTGCACCTACCCATTCCGAGGCTCAGAGGCCGCTTCGCGGAGAATTTCATCCCTCAAAGCCGAGTTGCGATCGGTATCCGACCGGTCGCAGACCCACCGAGAGCAGACAGGGGATTTTCGCCAGAGTCCAGTCTACATGACAAAGCTTTCGTTGATTGCTGCTACCACTCTGGGCCTGTCGTTGGTCGCAGCAGCGTGTATCTGACTTTCACTCTCACCCACCCGGCTCGCCATGATCGCGGTGATTCTCTTTGCACACACTGTCAGGTGGAGATGGTTCAATGGCTACTGTGGTTATCATAGATGATCATCCTGTTGTCCGCGCCGGTATGAAAACCGTGCTGGATGAGGCATCAGATATAACCGTGGTCGCCGAAGGGGCCAGCGGCGACGACGCCCTGCGCCTGGTGAGCCAACACCACCCCGATGTGCTGGTCCTCGACGTAAACCTGCCCGATCTAAACGGTGTAGAGGTGGCCCGGCGCTTGCAGGCGCGCGGTGAGACTGCTGCCATCTTGATATTGACCGTCTACGATGACCCTCAGACGGTTTTCGGCCTATTGGAAAGTGGCGCCACCAGCTACATCCTCAAAGACGAAGCGCTGGAGACCCTGGTCACCGCGGTTCGAGCAGCCGCCCGTGGCGAAAGCTGGCTCAGTCCCGCCATCGCCCGCCAGGTCGTGCGCCGCGCCATCGGCGAGACCGCCGCCCCGTCCGAGCCGCTCCTCTCCCCCCTCACCCGCCGCGAGCACGAGGTACTCTGCCTCCTGGCCCAGGGCCTCGATAACGCCGCCATCGCCCGGCAATTGGGAGTGACCAAGCGCACAGTGCAGAACCACGTCAGCAATATCTACGGCAAGTTGGGCGTCGCCTCCCGCACGGAGGCCGCCCTGTTGGCCATCCGCCGGGGATGGGTCACCATCTCCCCTGCAGAGGGCGACCAGCATGAGCCCTGAAAAGAACCGCCGCAACCCACTCTGGCGCTGGGGTCTGACGCTGCTGGCCCTGGTGGTGCCCCTGCTGGTGGGGTACGTCGTCTACCTCCAGCAGCGCATGCCCGTGCTGGACTTCAAGCTGGATGGATACACCGGGCGCGTCCTTTTCGTCCCCCAGGACAGCTTTGCCGACTGGGCCGGTTTGCAGGCCGGCGACGTCATCCTGACGGTGGATGGTGTGCCGTTCTCGGAGTGGCGTGATCCGGCCGTGGGAAACTATCCGATGGAGATCGAGCGGGCCGGTCAGCGCCTGACGCTGGAACTGCCGCTCGTTCCCCTGGTGAAGGTCAACCTTGCCCCCCTGATCAGCGGCGTTGTTGTCGCCCTGGTGTTTTGGGGAACTGGCACCTTGCTCCTCTGGCGACGCTTCTGGCAGGAAGATGTGCGTATTCTTTTCTCGTTGGCCCAGGTCTTTGCCGTAGCCACGCTACTCCTGCTGGCCCATCCGAGCGGAACACGTCCCCGCTGGATGACGTTGCTGACCATCGCCTGCTTTCACCTGGCAGCTCCCCTGTTATTACATCACACTCTCTCCTTCCCCATGCCACTGGGCTCCCCGGCGCAACGCCGCCTGGGACTGAGTCTGGTCTACGGGTTGGCGTTGGTCATGCTGGTCGGCACTCTCTTGTGGGAGGAGCCGTGGGTTCGGCTGGGGGTCCTCTACACCACCCTGGAAGTGATTGCCGCCATCGGCGTGTTGCTCTACGCCTATACCCGACGGGCCACACCCGACGGTCGCCGTCGCCTGCGCCTCATCGTCTTCGGCAACCTTTTGGCCGGCGTTCCCGCTCTCTCCCTCTACCTCCTGCCGTCCATCGTCGGCTCGTCCTATCGCATGCCGGGCTGGATGATAGGGTTATTTCTGATTATCGCCCCGCTGAGCTACCTCTACGCCACCATGCGCCACAACCTGTTCGGCATTGACCGTCTGCTCAACCGGGCGCTGGTCTATGCCCTCCTGTCGCTGGGAATCCTGTTCCTCTACCTGGGACCGTTTGTGATCATCTACCGCTTCCTGCCCGGCGACGCGCTGCTGCAGACGATGGTCGCCGCCGGAATAACCCTGCTGGTAGGCCTGTCCTTCGATTGGGTCCGAGCGCGGATACAACAGGTGGTGGATCGCGCCTCTTACGGCGGCTGGTACGATTATGCCAGCGTGGTCGAGACGGTCAGCGACGCCCTGGCCCGCACCCTCGATCGGGACCGCTTGAACGAGGTGCTCACCCGTCAGGTGCCAACGATGATGCACTTGCATCCCGCTCGGCTGCAGATCGGCGAGCCGACTGGGTTTCAAGCGCACATGCGGCCTCTCACGCCGTCCACCATGCAGTTTAAGCTGACTTTTCAGGGTCAGACACGCGCGCTGTGGACAGTGGGGCCGCGCCGCGACGGCGACGACCTGACCGTCACCGACCGACGCATCCTCCAGACGCTGGCCCGCCAGGCCGAGGTCGCCCTGAGCAACGTCCTGCTGGTGGAGACCCTGCGCCGCCAATTGGAGGAGATCCGCGCCATGCAGAGGCAACTACTCCGCTCCCGCGAGGAGGAACGCGCCCGCCTGGCCCGCGACCTGCATGATGACCCCGTCCAATCCTTGGTGGCCCTGAACCTGCAACTGGGCTTGCTCCTGGCCCAGGCCGAGCCATCCCCTTCGCCGCTGGTGGAGACTCTTAAGGCCATACGCGCCCAGGTGCGGGAGTTACTGACCAGTTTGCGTCAGGTATGCGCCGAGCTGCGCCCACCGATGCTGGACGCGCTGGGCTTGGGGGCTGCCCTCCGCGCCCTGGTAGATGACTGGACAGCTCAGAGCGGCGTGCCGGTCCAGGCCGACTTGTCCCCCAACGAAGCGCTGCGCTCTCTGCCCGAAGAGGTGTCCGTCAACCTCTACCGCGTCGTGCAGGAGGCGCTGACCAACATCGCCCGCCACGCAGGAGCCCAGCAGGTCACCCTCCGGCTGGCTTGGGAAGATTCCCGCCTGACCCTCACGCTGCACGACGATGGGCAGGGCTTCTCCGTGCCCGACACCCTCCACCATCTAGCCGCCGAGGGTCACTTTGGTCTGGTGGGCGTGCAGGAGCGGGTGAACCTCATCGGCGGTACGCTGGCGATGGAATCGGCTCCCGGCCGGGGCACAACCGTGCGCGTCGTCTGGGACTCGCCGACTCGCTGACCCGCCGACTCGCTTCAGTACCCCGGTACCGGTTTTCCCCCCGCAAAAACAGTACCCCGCTCCGATGACAGCCGTCCCCACCTGTGTTACAATGATAGCAGTCGAGAGCGAGGACAGATTCGCTGTCTTATCCGCCAATGAGCCGTGTTGCGTGTTCTGTCTCCTTACGCAACACGCAATACGGGGTATGCCATGACTCGCGTTCTGCTCGTGGACGACCAACCTGCCTTCCGGCGTCAACTGCGTCTGCTGCTGACCGTCGCCGGGCTGACCGTCGTCGGCGAAGCGGGAGACATCGCCGAAGCCGAGGTCCTGGTACAGGCCCTGCAGCCCGACCTGGCCGTGGTGGACGTGATGCTGCCCGGCCTCAACGGCCTGGAAGGCACCCCCCGCCTCAAGGCGTTGCTCCCCAACCTGCGGGTGATCCTTGTCAGTGCCCACCTTGACCGCGCCAATGTGTTCCGCACCGCAGCGGTGGAGGTGGGTGCCGAGGCTTTTATCCCCAAGGACGATCTGGACTTGAGCGTGGTGCGAACATGGCTCTCGAAGGGAGGTGATGCGCAGGGAAGTGAAGCATGAAACGTGATCCTCAACTGTCATTCCAGTCTATCAATCAGAGGAGGTATGTGATGTAGCGGCGGACGGCCCTGTCCGCCCGGGAACGCGGCCACGGCGGGCCGCCGCTACGCCTTTGCACTAATTATACGAGGAGGTTAGCGATGAAAAAGGTGAAAATTCTCATCGGTGTGTGCCTGTTGGTGCTCTTGCTGGCTCTGGCAGTCGGCTTCGTCATGGCCCAAGGGCCGGAAGGGACGGAGGAGGAGGTCGGCGCGACGGGGGAGGTCGGCGCAGCAGCGGCGATGGCGGACAAAATCCCCATCCAGGGTCGGCTGACCGACAGCAGTGGCAACACTCTCAATGGCACTTACACGCTCTGGATGCGCCTCTACGATGCCTCTTCGGGGGGGACGCCCCTGTGTGAGGATGACGACTCCGTGACCGTGGACAACGGGCTGTTCAATGCTTGGATGGACTACTGCACCTCGTCCGACATTGACGGGCGGCAACTCTACCTGGGTCTAGAGGTGGGGAGCGATGGGGAGATGACGCCCCGCCGAGCCATCTACGCCGTGCCCTATGCCTGGAGCCTGAAGCCGGGGGCGATCATCAGCGACACCCGCGATGTCGTCTTGAAGGTGCAGTCCACCGGCACCGGCGACAGTGACGCCTTCATCGCCGATGCCAGCGGCGACGGAGAGGCGATCGAGGCCTATGCCAAGGACGGCGTCGGCATCTTTGCCAAAAGTGATACCTACCTGGCTCTGCAAGCCTATTCTTACGACCACACCGACAATCCAGCCATCTTTGGTTGCTCAGCAGCCAGCTCCGGCACCTGCGACCCATATCGGGATGACGGCCCTGCCGGCGTGATGGGCTACGGAGCGTTCGGCGTTTACGGTATCGGCACGAGCCACGGCGTGTTGGGCGAATGCGGCAGCAGCTATGGCTACGGCGGCTACTTTCACCACACCAACGGCGGCGTAGCCCTGGTGGCCGACAGTACCGCCGCCAACAATGACGACATCGTCCGCTTCCGCAACAACTATGACATCAAGTTCAAAGTGCAAGGCGATGGCGATGTCTACATTGACGGCACCTACTACGATACCGGCGCCGACTTTGCGGAAATGCTCCCAGCTCAGGACGGCCTGGAGCCTGGAGATGTGCTCATCATCGGGGCCGATGGACAGCTCACCCGGTCTACTGCTCCCTACCAGACCGCCGTGGTCGGCGTGTACTCCACCCGCCCCGGCTTCGTCGGTGGTGTGGGGGCAGAAGACGATCTGACGGGCAAAGTGCCCCTCGCTGTCGTTGGCATCGTCCCGGTGAAGGCCTCTGCAGAGAACGGGGCTATCCGTCCTGGCGATCTGCTCGTCACCGCCGCCACCCCCGGCTACGCCATGCGCGCTGGCGAGAACCCCCCACAGGGCACCGTCCTGGGCAAGGCACTGGGCGAGCTGGAAGAGGGCATTGGCGTCATCGAAATCATCGTCACACTGCAATAGGAGGGCTATCATGACCAGACGAACGATGACCACTTTGGCAGTGACCCTCCTCTGCATCCTGGCAATGACCGGCCTCGTGTGGGCCATGTCCTCAACCAACTATGCCCTGGACTGGTTCACCCCGCTGACCGGCACTGGCGGGTCGGCCAGCTCCACTAACTACGCCGTCAACTTCACCGTTGGGCAGTCCGCCATCGGCGCGCCCTCCAGCACGAACTATGGGGCCTGCCTGGGTTACTGGTGCGGCGTGGCGGCAGGCGAGTATAGCATCTACCTGCCATTGGTGCTGCGCAACTACTGAGCCCTCAGGTGACAGTCACCTGAGAGGTGACTGTCACCTGAAAGAGGACGCCAGTATGAACCATAAATGGACTTTCAAGGCCGCGGCTTTTCGCCTGCTCGTCCCCTGGGAGCCGGAGACGGCCACCTTCAACAGCCCCTGGTCGCAGCCGGGGCTGGCCGCCGGCGTGGACTATGCCGCCGACCCCTTGGGCAGCGACTCGCTCCACGGCAGCGACTGGATCGACCTGGACGTGACCGGGGCCGTGCGGGCCTGGCTGGCCCATCCTGACCAGAATCTTGGCCTGGTGATCATGATCACCGCCGCGCCCCAGGGCGCTCACTACTGGGTGAACACCAGCGACTATCCCCTACCCCACCGCCAACCCCGCCTGGACATCACCTACAGGCCCTGACAGACCTCCAAAGTTTGACAAGCTTCGGAGGTCCGCAAGTTTTCCCACACCGGACGCTCATCGGACGCTGCCCGGACGTTGATATGGTATTCTGGCTACATGTCTGAGTGGGGCAAATGTGCACTTTGCCCTGTCCAAAAGAGAAGGAGGCAAAATGAAAAGGCAACGGTTGACTTTGGTGGGACTGATCGGATTGTTGATCCTGGGACTGGTCGGCCCCGCCGTCAGGCCCGGCCGGGCCGATTTCGACGGTGACGGTTACGCCGACCTGGCCGTCGGCGTGCCCTACGAGAACGTCGGCAGTACCACAGACGCAGGCAGCGTGAGTGTCATCTATGGCACATCTGATGGTCTCTCCGGCACAGCCGATGAATATTGGCAGCAAAACTACCTGGACGGCAGCAATGTCGAGCCGTACGACTATTTTGGCAAAGCCCTGGCCGTGGGCGACTTTGACGGCGACGGCTACTTTGACCTGGCGGTCGGCGTCCCTGGGGAAAGCGTCGGCAGCGTAGCCATGGCCGGCGCCGTAAACGTCATCTATGGCACGAGCGACGGCGGCCTCGACAGGGCCGGCAATCAGTATTGGAACCAGGACGAGGCGGGCATGGGAGACTCAGCCGAGACAGACGATCACTTTGGGCAGGCCCTGGCCGCCGGCGACTTCAACGGCGACGGCTACGACGATCTGGCCGTCGGCATCCCCGGCGAGGACATCGGCAGCACGGTGGATGCCGGCGGCATGATGGTGCTGTACGGCTCGGCCAGCGGCCTCACCGCGGCGGGCACGGTCTGGAACGAGGCGGAAGGAGCCGAGACCGGTGATGAGTATGGCAGCACCCTGGCCGCCGGCGACTTTGACAACGACGGCTACGACGAGCTGGCC
>JACIWR010000519.1 GCA_014360845.1 Anaerolineae bacterium | reverse complement strand
CGGGCACCGATGTCGGTCTGCTGGAGCCGCTTGATGTCAGTCACACCTCACACTCGCCCTATTGGCCCTGGCCGGTGGCTCGATTGTTAATGTGAAAAATATCACCGATTCAGGGATAGGTTTTCTATTGCCTTGAACCGAACTCAACTGTCGAAAGCAGGCTTAGCCATCTGCAGGACAACCGTAAGCAGCTGCCCTACCAACCGCACAGGTAGAAAGATTCTCGAGAGAAAATAGCCCCGCTTTGGGCCCAGATCCGGTGGGTAAATCAGCCCCCACTGTTTTCCGTTCGTTTCTTGGCTTGGGCGACTGCTCTGTCAACGAATATCCAACGAATAAACGAATAGACCGCGATGCTGATCATTCGTTTATTCGTTCCACCATTCGTTGACAGCATGTTGCCCGATTAAAGTGTCAACCCGTTCTGAACCATCCCAAGGGGACTGCGTTTTTTCCTTTGCGCCCTTCGTGTCCTTTGTGGTGACATTCTTGCCCAACGAGCAAGAATCTCACTTGGAAGGCACTGCTTCACCCATGAAGCCGGGCTATGAGGTAATCACCTTGTCGTCCACCCACGATCAGACGGTGGTATGTCGTCCCATTCCGCCACGTCACCCGTTCCAATTCACCTCGCGCGATGATTTGCTCGCCGATGCGGGCCTGGTCAGCAAATCGCCCCCGGTACGAGGTCACCTCCCGCAAATCGCTCACGGGGCTTCCGGCCAGGAATCGCACCTCCTCAACCTGATAGCAGCAGGGGGTCAAAATAGCCTCTTCATCACCCCAGACGCGCGCCTGAATGCAAGCAGGCCCCAGGGGCGCGTAGCGGCGGTCGCCGTACTCCTCCCCTACCTCCGCCGTGTCTTTGACAAAGCGAATGAAATACTCACGCCCCCGGTAACGGCCCTCGTTGACCTTCCGCTGCTGGAGCCGGATGAAATCGGGGAGAGGCACACCTGTATCCGCCGCGTGAGCGGAGTGCAGGGCCTGCAAACCGGCTTCGTCCAGGGGTGTTACTTCGCCAGCGGGATCGTCCAATAGAGTCCGCAAGGCGCGATATACCCGCCGTGCCGGGCCAGAGCCGTAGACTACCACGTCTAAGTCGGAGGCGGGGGTGTGCAGGCCCAACAGGACCGAGCCGGAAACGCCCAGGCAGGCGAGGGGCACTCCGGCCACCCGACCGAGGAGTTCACAGAAGTGCAAGGCTGCTTCTTCCGCCGCGTCAGTGGGGCCGCGTCGGCGCAGCTCGGCCAGTTGGCGGCGCGGATCATATATCCGCCGGAGGCGCGCACGAGGCACGCCCTGCAGCCGCTGACCAAAAACGGGATCGAAAAACAGATAGTCGGGGAAACGGGTCTCCAGAATACGAACCTGCTCGGGGAAGTGGTAGACCCGCCGATAGCGCACGCCGTGGCGCTCCCGCTGGCCCTGGGGATGGGGGACATAGCGCAGGTAAGCTATCACTACCTCAGGTGGGTGTATCAAACCCTTGACGGTGAAAATCAGGCCGTCCTGCGTTTCCAGGGCAAAGCCTTCCAGGATAGCGGTGTTCCGCGCTAAGGACATCAAGACTCCCCATGAGGCAACGGTTTCGGGGTACGCATCACCGCAGAAGCACAGATAAGCCGTTCTCCAACAGCAGCACAAACAACGCCGTGGTGACCAAATCAGCCGTGGTACCCGGGTTCAGCTTATTGGTCGCGTCGCGGAGGGAGGTATCGAAATGGGCCAGGGCAGCTCGTCCCCGTTCGGTGAGCACACCTCCCTGGCGCAGCACCTCCTCGGCCCGCCGCGACACCTCCACCGCCGCATCCCAGCCCAGCTTGCGAATGATCAACGTATCCGGCACCTGGGTCAACAGGGTAAGAGCCGTCTGCACCGTGGCATCGGTGATGGTGGGGCAGGCTTGCAGGCACTGGCGCAGGATGGGCACCGTCTGTTCAAAAGTGATGGCGTAATCGGTCACATACTCCCGGGCCACGGCATCGCGGTCGGCGGCCAGGGCCATGGCCTGGCGCAGAGTGACTTCAGGCTCCGCCCACACGTCGCCCCGGTCCACCCGGCCCAGGCCGCCGGGCGAGGCCAGACGGATAGCGCGATAGGCCAGGCGGGCATCATCCACGGTCAGCTCGCTCAAGACGGCGGCCAACCGTTCGCGCAACGTCCCCTCGCCGGGCCCCAGCGCCGCCCGTGCCAAA
>JACIWR010000518.1 GCA_014360845.1 Anaerolineae bacterium | reverse complement strand
CGGGCAGATGGCCCAGGCCGTCGTAGTGCGCTCCCAGGACGAGTACCCCGGCGTCGGGGTCGGTGCCGGGGATGGCTCCCAGCACGTTTTGGGTCGTGGTCTGCACGGTGGTAGCCTCCACGGACAGGCGCAGGCGCAGATCAAGCAGCAGGGCCGGCGGCGAGTTGTTCAGATCGGTCATGGTCAGCCCGGAGAAGGTCAGCAGTTGGTCGAGGGCGTCTTTGGAGATCTCGAGCACGGGGATGGTGTCGGTGAGAACCGCTTCACCGACGATGGACCTGGTGCGCAAATAGTCCGAAATGCGCCCGCTGGCGATGATCAAGCCGCCAGCTCCGTGTTCCCTGGCCCGTTGCGCCTCGGCGACGGGATCGGATACCAGATAGCGCAGGGCGATGCGCCCGCCCAGGCGCATGTCCGTATAGCCCTCATCCCGTACCCACACCACCTGTCCCTCGACCGTACCACTACCCGCCGCCCCCTGGGTCACCGGTCGGAAGTCGTCGGGATAGTTGAAGGAGTGCAGCGTCCTCCTCTGATCATCAAGCACGGCACAGACGGGTACGCTAAGCAGGCGCGTGTAGGTGATGGGGAAGCTCTGGAAATAGGTCCCGGCCTCGCCAGCGGGGACGAGTCCCAGGCTGGCGAATTCGTCGGCCAGGAAATCGGCCACCTGGCGGTCTTCCGGCGTGCCGGCCTGCCGTCCCATCAACTCCGGCGCGGAAAGCCAGCGCACGTGCTCCAGGGCCGCTTCTGCATCGAAGTCCTGTACCTGGGCCAGGAGTCCCGGCGACAGTTGCCCACCCCGCACCCAATCCTGCCAGGCTGTGACAAACTGCTCCTCCAAATACAGTTCCGTTCCGGCACCGCGCCCTCCCTGAGCAAGGCGGATCAGATCCAGCAGGGCCTCCAGCCCTACCCTCTCGTCGAGGTACGTCACCCCCGACCACGCCTGGGCGTAGACCAACTGCGCTTGCTCCTCGTCACTTTGCAGCGGGTCCGGCATCTGATCAAAGGGGAACGGGGCCTGGCGACCCAGGGCTTTTTGCAAGAGGGGCACGTAGCGGGCCGCGGTCTCCTGGGGGCCCAGAGGCTCCATCTGCGCGGCCAGGAACTCGGCCAGGCCCTCGCGCAGGAAAGTATCCTCCACGCCCATCTGGGAGAGGGACTTCCGCGCCAGGGCCCCGGCTAAGGGCGCGGCGTAGCGCTGGGGGTCATCCTCCTGGGCCACCAGCTTGATCGCCCCCTCCGCCTCGGCCCACTGTCGCATCCACGGCGGCAGGGAGAGCATCACCGAGAGGCGGAAGGTCAAAGGGCTGGAATACAGCTCAACCTCCAGAGAGGACTCGTCGGAGAGGGGTAGCACGCTGGACACGTGCTCGTAGGCCCGTTGGGCAGCGGCCAGCACGCCCTGCGCCCAGGTCTCATCCCGGTCCTGGTATTTGATCAGGAAACGACCGTCGGATAGCGTCTGCCAGGCCAGGCCGCCGTAGAACCACCGGCCATCGCGTCGCACGAAAAGGGCGCGGTAGTCCACTTCCCCCTTGTAGCCCCCGCCCACGTATTCGATGTGCAGGGTAGCCTCCGCCCGGTCGGCGCTCAGCGTGTGTAGAGTGGCGGTGGTGGTGTAGTCTTTAGCCGGGTGACGGGCCAGGTCGGCGGCCCAGCGCTGCGCCTCGTGCAGCAGGGCAGGGTTGGCCGGGTCCACAGTGGAGAGCAGGGTGTCCGCGTCCCCGCTGATGATGGCTTCCTGCCGACGGGCGATAAGGGCCTCGATGTCCGCTTTGGCCTGGCGAGCGGGTTGCAGCACCTCAGACTGCCAGGCGGCAGTGAAATCAGCGCTGCTCAGGCCCAGGGCCTGGCGAAAGGCGGTCTCACCGTCGCCGGTGAGGGTCCAGACCTCGCCCAGGGTGCGGATGGCGTCCCAGCCGTACCTGTCCAGCAGGTAAGCGGTCATGCTGCGCGCCTGACTGCGCAACCGGGCGGCCTCCGGCCCGCTGACCGCGTCCGGGGCGGGGAAGTCTCGCGCCGTGGGCAGGGTTGCGGAGGAAGTGAGCAGCGGTACGATGCCCGTTTCGTCCGAGTCCGCCGAGAGAACCAGCGGCAAGCCTACACGCAGCCAGGGCAGGGCGTCGGCGGACAGTCCGGCCTGGTTCAGCGCCAGTTGAGCGACCACGTCGGTGATGGGGGTGCTGGCCGCGACC
>JACIWR010000517.1 GCA_014360845.1 Anaerolineae bacterium | reverse complement strand
CATCCACTGTGACTTCACCTGGTATCGCTGTGGATGCCGTACCACTAACAGCCACATTCTGTGGGGTTGCACCTGAACTGGTGTGCGTAATATTGCCACTGGAGGTCCCCTCTGTGGCGCGATTGAAGCGCACATAAATCGTTGTCTCCGCCACCGAACCGCCGGACTGGGATAATGTCAGGGAGGAAGTCCATCCGCTGCCACTGGTCTGTGAAATTTCGAAATCAGCCGGGGCAGTGATGGTGATATCATCGGTTAAATTGCTACCGGATACGGTGTAGCTCTGCTCGGCTGAGGGCACTCCCGGTTCACTGCTGAATTCCGCCAGAGGAACGCCGGTGATGATGATAGTAGGCTCTGTCGGGGCCTGGTTGGGTTCAATGGTGTAGGAGTGCTTGACCGTCCCGCTGGAGGAGGCCGAGTCGACGTATTCCACGGTGGCTTGCGAGGGTGAAACCGTAACCCGCAGGTAGCCAGGGCTGGACAAGACACGCTCTGTATACGGATCACTCTCACTATAGTAGTTGAAATCCAGACCGGAACTGGGCCGAGGGAGGCTCTGATAGACGATCCCATCCCGCACCTCATAGGCATACTGGTGGTCGTGGCCGTGGAAGAAGGCACTGACGCCGTTCGCTACCATCAACTGGTGAATGGGATCATCTCCCCAGCCGGGGCGTCTGGTATCGAATCCCCAGGTCGTGCCATCAGCATTGTAGCCACCCCACTCGAACATGTGCGCCGGTACTGCACCACCTCGGACGTAGTTCTGTGTACCGCCTAGCATATGGTGGGCAAAGACAAACTTGTATTTGGCATCGCTGTTTTCAAGCGTCTGCTTGAACCAGTTGAACTGTTGTTGCCCCAAGGTCCAATTCCACCGGTCGCCGCTGGCTGGGTCATCACTGCCTTCTCCTGCCATGGCTCCATACGGATTAGCCATTGTGTACTGGAAAGGATCCAGGACAACAAACAACGCATCGCCCCATTCCCAGGCATAGTAATCCTCCCGGTACTCGTCCCCATAGGTCCCTTCATCAATATCGGCCAAGGGATCATCATTTCCGGAATAGAACCCGTCCGTAATGGGAGTAGGATAGTAAGCCTTTCGGGCCTGTATGCTCGCCAGGGCGATACTAAAGGGCGTATCATCCAGGTTCCAGCCCTCTTCGTTCTCATGGTTCCCTGACGCCAGGAAGATCGCAGCCGAATGGCCAATGCCACCCATGTACAATGGATTCCGTTGGGCCAGGTATTCTTCATTGACCTGGGCCTGGTTCGTGTCGTTATCCGTCATGAAGGTATCGCCAAGGTCGAAGTGGAAATCAGGCTGATCAGCAATGATATTGGTAACAGCCTGTTGATATTGAGTGTTGTACATGGCGTGTGAATCGGAAATGATCGTGAACTTAAAGGTGCTGCCTGGGGCTCGCTGGGTATGGAAAGTGTACTCGTCCCGCGCGATCCACTCGCTCTCACCAGGGACTCGATACTGCATTCGGTAGTAGTACCTCGTGTTGGGACTGAGTCCTGTGATAACAACTTCGTGGGGCTGGCCGCCGACCGCGGTGAAGATACCCGTCTGCGCGGTATACACCCCTGAAGAGGTCCCGTATTCGTAGTAGTACTCAATCGTCGCATCGGGAACGATGTTAATCGTAATGGATGTATCCGTTGGTTTGCCGAGGAGTTCCTCACCGGTGAAGGTTACTGTCTGCTGCAGGGGTGGCGCAGCCTGGGCCGGCGTAGCCACTATTGGGACAGTGAGGCTCAACAGCAACCCCACCAAGACCAAAGTATGCAATGCAAAATTCTTGTGAGCCATTTTTACCTCCCGGAAATGTATACCTGTTGACAGATTTGGGGGATGCACGATTGACCTATCTTGTAGTACTCAGAAAAGGGCTGAAAGTGATTCTTCACGTAATCTTCACTTTTTGGGCATTGACACATAATACAAGTTGTGGTAAACTAATAAAGCACAATCCCAGACAGGGCAAAACAAGCCCTTCTCGCAACATTCAAGGTCCATCGTTGGCAGCGGGGGACTTGAATGTTTGGGGAAAAAGGGATGTGCCTGGCAGAGCCGATCCCTGGGGGTCGGCTCTCAATTTGTTTATACGCGGGGATCGTTCATTTCTCCCCCCCTCCCCGCAAAGCTTGTCTCCATCCGCGACATCTCCGTCGCTGGTTGTGACTGCGGCGCTTA
>JACIWR010000516.1 GCA_014360845.1 Anaerolineae bacterium | reverse complement strand
TGTAGGGGCGAACCCTTGCGGTCGCCCAGGCGGGCAGGTGCAAGACCTGCCCCTACCCCAAATTATTGAGAAGATACGGTATGAAGATGATACGGATAGGAAGCTTGCACAAGGGACGTACTGGTTCTGGTCAGGAGATGTGAATATGTTTACTACTAGTTTGGAGGCAAGTTGTGGATACGGGACGGCTTAGAAATGGGTTTATTTACCTGCTGATTTTGGTGGCAGCAGTAGCTGTCATCTATTACTTTTCAGCGGGATCAGCAAAGCCAAATGAGATCAGCATTACCGAGGTAGCTCACCAGGTAAAAGCCGGCCTCATCGAGCAAATCACGGTTTCCGGCAATACGTTGAGGATAACGTACAAAGGCGACAAAGCACCCGCAGTATCGTACAAAGAAGATGGCGTTGGACTGGGCGAGACTCTGGAGAAACTGGGGGTCACGCAAGAAGAATGGTCGGCGGTTGAAGTCAAAGTCGAAGCTCCCAGCGAATGGACCACCTGGCTGGGTGTCCTCAGTTGGATACTGCCCTCGCTACTCATAGTCGGCTTTTTGTGGTTCATGCTCCGCCAGGCGCAGACGGGCAACAACCAGGCCCTGTCTTTCGGCAAAAGCCGGGCACGCATGTTCACTGGCGATCAGCCGACGGTCACCTTTGAAGATGTAGCCGGTGTAGAAGAGGCCAAAGAGGAACTGCGCGAGGTCGTGGAATTTCTCAAAGAGCCGGATAAGTTCATCTCCTTGGGCGCGCGCATTCCCAAAGGCGTGCTCCTGGTAGGGGCTCCGGGCACGGGCAAGACCTTGATGGCCAAGGCGGTCAGCGGCGAGGCCGGTGTGCCTTTCTTCTCCATCTCCGGGTCCGAGTTCGTGGAGATGTTCGTCGGCGTGGGTGCCAGCCGGGTCCGCGACCTCTTCGATCAGGCCAAGCGGCACAGTCCTTGCATCGTTTTCGTAGACGAGATAGACGCCGTGGGGCGCCATCGAGGGGCGGGCCTGGGGGGCAGTCATGACGAGCGCGAGCAAACGCTAAACCAGATTCTGGTGGAGATGGACGGTTTCGACACCGACACCAATGTGATCGTCATCGCTGCCACCAACAGACCCGACATCCTGGACCCGGCCTTGCTACGCCCCGGTCGCTTTGACCGCCGGGTCGTGCTGGACAAACCCGACATGAAAGGTCGCGAGGCGATACTGGCCGTGCACGTGCGCGGCAAACCCCTGGCCAGCGACGTAGACCTGGGCGAGCTGGCACGAGGGACGCCGGGCTTCGTCGGCGCTGACATCGAGAACCTGGTGAACGAAGCGGCCATCCTGGCCGCCCGTCGAGGCAAGAAGGCCATCGGCATGGCGGAGTTCGAGGAAGCTATCGAACGGGTGATCGCCGGGCCGGAGCGCAAGAGCCGCATCATCAGCGAAGAGGAAAAGAAGATCATCGCTTACCACGAAGCCGGTCACGCGCTGGTTATGCGCATGCTCCCCGGCTGCGATCCGGTGCGCAAGGTGTCCATTATCTCGCGAGGTATGGCGCTGGGATTCACTATATCCCTGCCGGAGAACGATCACTACCTGCAGGGACGCAACAAGTTCCGCGATCAATTGGCCGGCATGTTGGGCGGACGGGTGGCAGAAGAGCTGGTTTTCGACGACGTGACCACCGGTGCGGCCAACGATCTGGAGCGAGCTACCAAGCTGGCCCGGGCCATGGTCACCCAGTACGGCATGAGCGAGAAGTTAGGTCCTATGACCTTCGGCCAGAAAGAGGAACTCATCTTCTTGGGCCGCGAGATCGCCGAACAGCGCGATTACAGCGAGAAAGTGGCCCAGGAGATTGATGCTGAGGTGCGGCGCTTCATTGACGAGGCTCACAATCGGGCTAAGGAGATACTGACCAAGTACCGTGAGCTGTTGGATGCTATTGCCGCAAAGCTGATCGAGGTCGAAACAATTGACGCCGAGCAGTTCGAAGCCATGATAAGCGGAGCTTTAGTGCCCGCTTAATCTTCATCGAGGCGCAACAAAGGGTCTCCAAAACTCCCCGGTTTTGGAGACCCTTTTCATTCCTCCCATGTCTCAAGGGACTGTCACCTGACTTATGTCCTTCGTGATGACTCGGGCGAGGAAAACCCAAGAGGTTCCCCACGCGTTACTACTCAGGCTAGCAGGAGCACTGTCCTCCCCAGGCTCGTAGCCCCCGTCCCGGGGGCGTCTCG
>JACIWR010000515.1 GCA_014360845.1 Anaerolineae bacterium | reverse complement strand
GGTGGAACAAATAAACGAATGATCAGCATCGCGGTCTATTCGTTGGATATTCGTTGACAGAGGAGTCGCCCAAGCCCAAAAAGGAACGGAAAAACAGTGAGGGCTGATTTACCCACTGGAGCTGGGCCCAAGGCGGGGCTATTTTCTCTTGAGAATTTTTTCAGGGCTTCAAAAGTGTAAACCTATTTCCGCCAGAGTGATGAACCATCCCTAAAATTGGCGGCGTGGGCGCTCGAATGCAGAAGACTGCCCTTGCCTTGCCCTCGGTATCCGGGCAGTGGCATGATGTGGGAATGTGGGATATAATAGGACTCAAGGGGGGCAATATTCGGGTAGGTAAAAGGATTCCACATGCCACCATACCAGGACGAGGCGACGCTGGTCGCCCGCGCCAAGCAATTTGATCGTACAGCCATCGAAGAGTTATACCGCCGCTATGTGCAACGCATCTATCGCTATGTCTATTATCGAGTGGGCGATGAAGCCGTTGCCGAGGACCTGACGGCGGAGATTTTTCTGCGAGCGCTGGAGGGTTTGGAGGCGTACTCGTATCGCGGCGTACCCTTTGTTGCCTGGCTGTATCGCATCGCTCAGGCTAGAGTGGTGGATTATCATCGCCGCCGAACGCGCCGGGGGGAGGATCTCCAGCTCCATGAGGCTTTGGCCGATGCAGAGCAGGACGTAACGGTATCGGCGGAGCGCCAGGAGGCTTACGCCGACCTGTACGCGGCTTTGCAGCAACTGACCCCGGAGCAGCAACAGGTGATCGCGCTCAAGTTTCTGGCCGGGTTGACAAATGCAGAGGTGGCCTACGTGCTGGGGAAAACCGAAGGGGCGGTCAAAGCACTTCAACATCGGGCCTTGGCCTCACTGCAACGCATATTGGAAACTTCTCAATAATTAAAGTTGTGCAGCTAGCCCCAGCCCCGCCGCATCTGCGTCGGACCACGGGCCCGACCTACTTGGGGCCCCTGCTCACCTGGGCGACCGCAAGGGTTCGCCCCTATTGAGAAGATACGCATATTGGATGATGTGGGATGAAGAACGATCGTGAGTTTGAGGCAGTGCTGGATCGCTGTCTTGCCGATATGGGGGAAGGCCGGGCGACCATTGAGGAATTAGTGGTTCGCTATCCGCAGTACGCCCGGCGGCTGGAACCCCTATTGCGGACCGGGCAGCGCATTATATCCTCCGGCCCCCAGCTTTCTGATGAGGTGGCGAGCGCCATTCAAGAACGGCTACTGCGCCGCGCGGCGGAGTTGGAAGGCCAGCGCCGTGCACCACGTCCCCGGCGAAGCCTTTTCTCGTGGCTGCTTCCTCGCTTTCGCCTGATGCCGGCGGTCTTGGTCTTGTTGATAGCTTTGCTTGTGAGCGGTCTTTTGGTCTCCCCGGTGGCCGCCGCCAGTCTGCCGGGAGACGTGTTCTATCCTGTCAAACGGGCGGCGGAGCGGGTGCAGTTGGGGTTGACCTTCTCGGAGTTGGGCCGTGTGCGTCTGCACATTCAATTTGCAGAACGACGGCTGGAGGAGGTGCTGACCCTTTTGGAGCAGCGCGGCCAACTCGATGAAGCCACGCTGGCCGAAGTGGGGACGGAGACGGACGTGGCATTGACCCTGGCGGAGCAACTGGGCGACGAGCGAGATCAGGTGTTGACGACCCTGGCCGCCCTCACGGAGCGCCAGCAGGCGGTCCTGGCGGAGGTGAAATCCAAAGCGCCTCCGCAGGCGCAGGCCGGGCTGAGTCGAGCCATGGAACGCTCCCGCCGCGGACACGAACGCGCGCAGGCTGCCCTGGAGGGAGCGGGGAAGAAAAAGAAGGATCAAACGGCAACGCCGCGCCCGACTTACACCCCCAGGCCGACACATACTCCCAAACCGACGCAGGAGCCTAAAGCCACCCACACACCTAAACCGAAACACACTCCCAAGCCGACACACACCCCCAGACCGACCAAATCGCACCCTGGCGGGAAACCTGCTACTCCACAGGGCAATTCCCACCGCTGATGCTCTTTTCGGTGTAAGGCGGGCCACAGTCCTGACCTGAAGCTTTGAAGCGCGCGGCCTTCCCAACCAAAAAGTCGCCCATCGTGGGCGACTTTTTGATTACAGAACCGAGGTCTAGCTACCCGACAGTTTTGCCCAGGTGTCGCTGCGCAGGGTGCAAGAGGCCCCGAAGCAGCCTCGCGGCCACGAGGGAGCATCCTGAGCGGAGCGCAG
>JACIWR010000514.1 GCA_014360845.1 Anaerolineae bacterium | reverse complement strand
CAGGCTAGCTCAGAAATTCGAGCCACGGAGCTTCCGAGACTGGCCACGTCCCCGACATAATGATGTAGGCTAGAACTATTTGCGCGCGATTAACACCAGGGAGAGACCAGCCGGTGGGGGATATAGCGCCTCCAGGCAAGCGCAGAAAGGCACCAGAAGATCAAAAAAACGCAGTTGAAGAGAGGGAGTAATGCGTAAACGCAAAAGCTTACCGCTCACTAACCAGCCCAAAGCGGCCAGCAGATTGATGTAGAAGCACTTTTCGGGGGTAAAGTGCACCTGAGTAGCTTTGTCCATCAGTTCTTGACGCCGATAGCGCCGCCAATGACCGATAGCCGCATCCAGGGAGCCATACAGAGCGGGGAGGGCTGGCACCAGCAACACCAGCGCCCCGCCGGGCCTCAACACGCGGTAGATGTTGCGCAGAGCTGCCAGGTCATCGGCGATGTGCTCCAGGACATTGAAACATACCACCGTGTCGAAGTTATAGAGCAGCAGAGGGCGCGGGTCGGCGGTGATGTCGTGACGCTGGACGATGAGATTGGGCGCACCGTTGAAACGTTCCGCCACAGCAGCACAATACTCCTGAGAGAGATCAATAGCCACCACCAGCTCCCGGTCCAACAGAAAAGGGGTGAAATTACCCAGGCCACAGCCTACTTCCAGCACTCGCTGCCCAATGAACGGTCGCAGACGACGATATATCCAGCGGTCGTAGCGGCGAAGCAGAAAGCGACCACGGACTGCTGCTGCCAGGGCGTCCGCCAAGTCTGACTCACTCGTCGTCCTGCCCACCGGCTCCTCCCAGCCGCTTGATCACCCGCGCCGGAGCACCGACGGCCACCGTGTAGGGCGGCACGTCGCGGGTGACCACCGATCCTGCGCCCACCACGCTGTTGCGGCCCACGCGCACCCCGTCCAGCACAATGGCTCCGCCGCCGATCCAGGCCCCGTCCTCGATGGTGATACCCCGGCCCCGGATGCCCTGCTCGATCACCGGGCGGGTAACGTCTTCGTACAGGTGATCCACCGCCAGGAGTTGCACACGGGGGGCCAGCAGCACATAGTCACCGATGTGCACCCCGCCCTGGCCTCGGATCAGGCTGAATTCACCGATGAAACAATTGCGCCCCACCCAAATCCCCGATTGGGATAAGCCGCGAAAGTTGTAGACGTGCAGCTCAGAACCGTGCATCACAAAGGTATCGTCGCCGATGAAAATCCCCTGAGGACAAGCATGGAGGTACGTGCCGTAGTCCAGATACACATTGCGCCCCAGGTGGATATTGGCCGGGATGCAGAGGCGCACGTGCGATTCAATGGCCGGCAGCCCCCGGCTGTGCAGGATGAGTTTGTACGCCAGCGCCCGCAGTCCAATGCCCACTACGCTGGGAATACCGCTTAGAAGCAAAAACAGAGTTTGTTCGAGGATGTAGCGCCCCAGGCTGGTGGACTGGCCAGCCAGATAGTAGCGCAAGCGGCCCTGCTCAGCCGCCACGGCTGCGGCGTCCTTCTCACGAGAGATGGCGTCCATCTCATTCATAGTGCTTTCTCCTTCCAAAGCCTCATCTGGACTCCGGCGAAAACCCCTTGTCTGCTCCCGGCGGGTCGGTTACATCATCCCGGCAACAAGGGAGCGCCTCTGAGCGTTTGATATTGTACACTCAGAGGCGCTTCCAGGTTCACCCGATAACTGATTCAGCGGGATACGCCGCCGGTCAGCGAGGGGCTCATCTTGCGCGGCAGGCGATCACTCACCCGCTCCTGCATCAGTATCATGCGTATCGCGTCCCCGAGGTTCCACGCCAAGCGAAAACCCGAGTATCCCTTGCGCACGCATTCCAGAAACTGACGCCGCCCCCGTCCGGTGAGCACCAAATAGCATTGGCAGCCCACTGCCTGCCCGGCCTGCATATCACTCCATGCATCCCCAATGATATACGAACGACTCAGGTCCACATCCAACTCCCTGGCCGCCTGCAAAAGCAACCCGGGCTGCGGCTTACGACACCCACATCCTTCGTCCGGACGATGCGGACAATAGAGCACCCCATCCACTCGTCCGCCAGCCACCTGTATGGCCCGTGTCATCCGCCGATGGATGTCCTCCACCGCCTCCACCGAGACAAGGCCGCGATTGATCACCGCCTGATTGGTGATAATCACCACCGCCAGGTCGGAGTGAGCCAAACGGGCTAAAGCCGCCCGTGCACCGGGCA
>JACIWR010000513.1 GCA_014360845.1 Anaerolineae bacterium | reverse complement strand
CCAGGTGTCCTACCTGCACAGCGACCATCTCGGCTCCACTAGCCTTCTGAGCGACGGCAGCGGTAACGGGATCCCCGGCAGCCGCGTGAGCTACTTCCCCTACGGCGAGACGCGCATCGGCGACCTGGCCTCCCTGCCCACCGACTTCGGCTTTACAGGGCAGCGAAACGAGGGTACAATAGGGCTGTACGATTACCGCGCCCGCTTCTACGCCCCCATGCTGGGCCGCTTCATCAGCGCGGATACGCTGGTGCCCAACCCCGGCGATCCTCAGGACCTTAACAGGTACGCCTACGTGCGCAACAATCCGCTGCGGTACACGGATCCGAGTGGGCACTACATCACCCTGTACGGCGAGCCAGGTGTACGTTATGCCGACATCTGGTCCCAGGATCGGCGGGAGCTGGCGGTCCGCATAGACAGAACAGGGCAAATTCACATCCTGCGCGGTGGCACCGAGTTCGTCAATCCGGTCGAGCAGGGTTTGGCTAACTACTACGCGACCGGCAACGAAGCTTACCTGCCTGAAAGTGGCGGTGCTCTCGAGGGTATGGCGGGGTACGCGGCCAACAACGCTGCGGCCGGATTGGGTTATGAGAGGCCCTTCACTTCTCTGATCAGCAGGCTGGTAGGAGCGCATATTGATCCGATTTTGTTGATGGGCGTTGGCCGCCTGGTGATAAGCGAAGAGAGCCCTGATGAGCAGCCACCAACAGGGGAGCGGTTGGAGTTCACCGATTCCTATCGCCCCTGGCGACCCGGAGATCCGATCAATGCCCCCACCCGCCACGGCTATCCCAGTTGGAGCACGGTCAGGCGGCGGGTCTGGATCAACGAAGCGCTGAACAATCCAGGAGATTGGAGTGAAGAGAACCTAGCGAGGATGAGGCGCGGGCTGGCGGCGATAGACCAGAAGACAGGGAGACCGATGCATGTGCACCACATGTATGGTCGGAACATTCCGGATCCGCACAATCCCAACAACCTGCTAATATTGGGTCCCAGAGAGCACTACGAGATACATTACGGAGGTCGGTGATGGAAATGGAACTGGAATACCTGTTTCGCGAAGCCAAAAGCCATCGCATCGTGTACAAAGGGCGGGAAATCTGGCTTACGCATCTGTTTCCTGTAGCTAACGGTCAGCGCATCCGCGTGACCATCGAGTCCTTTGACTCCGATTGGGGAGGGTTGGGAAAAAGGCAATTTCGAGAGGGGGTAGAGCTCGCGATAGACAAGAAGATAGTGGTCGCTGGCGAACCGTGCCGGGTGCTCTACATATGGCCGTATCCGCCGCCTCTGGAGGAACTGCGCCAACCTCCCTCTGTGGAGCAATTGGGGCTTCCCTTGGCTGAGAATCCGCGGCCTAACACCTACGGGACTGTCTTCTGGGAAGGGGGGATCAAGACCCGGCTCTGCCTGTGGCTAGACGATCCGTTCTCCCCAGTTGAGGTGACTTGCTACACAAAGGATGGCCATGTCCACGTCGCAAACGCATGGAATGGCGGAGACATAAGGCAAGGGATCTTCGTCGGGCATCGAGGTGCGGGGATGATTGTAGAGGAGATAGAGGGTGGCTTTCGCTACCGCTGCAATGATAACTACCCGGATGAGGATTTCAACGACATTGTGTTCAGGATAGAGCGATGCGGGGAGTGAGGAAGGATGCGCCTTTCTGCTTGTGACCTGAGAGGCAGTGGCGGGCTGTCCAGCATGCTCTGATACTGACGGTGGAGGGTTTCGTCCCTCCGCCGTTTGCTTTTCGGCGCAGGTCCCGGCGGGCTGTACGACGTGCAGTCCGTAGGTTGGGTTGAGGCGAAGCCGAAACCCAACACTTCTGCCGGCCGTATCATCCCCGGCAGTGGCGTCTTCACCGTGACCGTCACCGCCGACGATGCCACCGCCGGCCTCGACCGCGTCGTCTTCCCGGCCACGGTCAGCGCCGGTGAGGTGTACACCGCTGCCGGGCCGCAGTTCGCCCACACCTACACCTTCACCCCCTCCTCGACCGCGGAGGGCGTTTACCAGGTGGCAGTCTACGACCGGGCGGGGAACGACGCGGCGGTGCCCTTCACCGTCACCCGTGATTACGTTGCTCCCGTGGCCGGCGTGAGCGTGCCTGCCAAAGTGCCCACCGATACCTTCACCGTCACCTGGAGCGCGACGGATGATGATTCAGGTGTAGCAGTCTACGACGTGCAGGTGAAGATAGATACGGGGG
>JACIWR010000512.1 GCA_014360845.1 Anaerolineae bacterium | reverse complement strand
ACCTCTCCTCTGCCCACTGTCAGAATGACTATGACCCCTTATTGCACCTCAACCACTACCCCAACGTCACTGCCGATGACAGCCACCCCTGCTGCTGAAGCCTCCCCGGCCGGGAGAATTCTTTTCACACGTGAATACCTTGGGCTGCGAGGCGATGGCCCGCCGAACGTCTACGTCATGAACGCCGATGGTTCCGGCCAGATGCTAGTAGCCCGCCAGGGGAGACACGCTCGCTGGTCGCCGGATGGTCAATGGATAGCTTTCGAGTGCCTGCGAGGCGGCAATTGGGACGTCTGTATCGTAGGAGCTGACGGGTCTGGCGAGAGGCAACTCACCCGCGACTCGATGTGTGAATCTGATATTGCCTGGTCACCCGATGGACAGATAATCGCCTTTGTGAAGGCGGACGGGGTCTTGGATTGCATAATGCTTGACTCGGGCAGCCGAGACATTTACGCGGTTAATATGGACGGAACTGTGCAGACGAATCTGACCAGTACCTCGAACTGTGACGAGTCCCTTCCCAGTTGGTCACCCGATGGACGTCATATACTGTTCGTCCGCAGAATGCTCTCAGAGGAGAATCCGCATATTTATGTTATGGAGAACGACGGATCAAATCCGATGCACATCGCTGAATGCCGTGAGCGATGTGGCTGGCCCGGATGGTCGCCGGATGGCCAACGGATTTCTTACGTCACAAAGCTTGGTGAAGAACTATCAGGACTGCGCATTGTAGATGTTAACGGGACTATCTTAACAGAAATCCCGCATGGTGAGCACTTGTCTCCCGATTGGCAGCAGGTTGTGGCTCTTGACGGAGTTCACCTGTACACCTTACGAGTCGATGGATCGGGAATCCATCAAATCGTCGATTTCTCTAAAATTGCGAGCCTGAATTGGGGTTGGGATCCAGTGTCCTGGTCACCCGATGGGCAATGGCTTGCCTTCACTGCTGATTTCAAGATATATGTCGCGCGCTCTGATGGCACGAAACTATTGCAATTGACGCACTGGGAGTCTGATGCCGATAATATGTTCTGTGAGCCAGTCTGGTCTCCAGAGCAGTAACCCTCAGACTCACCCTACGGGATGCCGCTGACGATGGGTTTGCTGGCCCCGCTGGTGGTGTGGAGCGCGGCCTTTGGCAAGAAGCGGCGGCGCAAGTGGTGGCACTGGCTGCTGCTGGTGGGGCTGGTAGGCGTGGGCGTGATGGCGGTGGGGTGTGAAGGGGAGACCACCCCGCCGGAGCCGACCATTCCGGTGCCGCCGACACTCCCGCCGCCGCCTGGCACAGCGACTCCGGAGCCAACGCCGACACCAACATCAACACCGACCCCGACTCCTACTCCACCGCCACTGCCACCGACACCTACTTTGCCGCCCACAGCCACGCCGACGGGGACTTGCACGCCAACACCGGGGTGGCGAAAGCTCGACCAAGAGTTCAGGATCACAACTTACTGGACCGTGATGGAAGATGATCCCCATTACAAGACGGGTGTTGAGGAACCGCTTGGAGGAAAATGGGGAGATGAAAGATTGTTCGATGTAGGTTTTATCAATGCTGTGGTTCGTGAAGGTAGTGGGCGTCTGGTGCCACCTTTTGTGGATGAAAGTGGAATTGAGTGGCCATACATTAACTCGCAGCTCAAACCCAGTTTGTATCCGGTCACGTATTCAGGGGAACAGGCAATTCCATTCGGTACGGGAGCGATCGCGCGCGATAATCCCAATCCCATCCTGGCAACGGCGTACCAGATGCGTTCCACCGTGTTTATCGAGGCAATCAGCCACTGGCCCGGCGGAGGATACGTCAAGATACACGACAAGGGCGGCGCTGTACAACCTGATCAGATTGATGTCTATGTGGGTGGGCTGTACGTCGAAGAATCCAGACAGTACGTAGATTTTGTTCGAGATAGTGCCGTCTGGGTCTTTGAAGGATGATCAACCCGTGAGGAGGCGATTTTCATGGTAAGCGGAAAACGTTGGACGATTAGCTGTACAGCTATGGTGCTGATGCTTATGGTCGCGTGCCAGGGGGGCGGCGGAGGTACACCATCCATTACTCCATCTCCTACTCACTCACCGATCACCTCTCCTCTGCCCACTGTCAGAATGACTATGACCCCTTATTGCACCTCAACCACTACCCCAACGTCACTGCCGATGACAGCCACCCCTGCTGCTGAAGCCTCCCCGGCCGGGAGAATTCTTTT
>JACIWR010000511.1 GCA_014360845.1 Anaerolineae bacterium | reverse complement strand
TCCCCTCGCTGCCGCTCAGGATGACCACCGCTCTAAAGCGCCTCACCACACCGCTTGAACAAAGCTGGGAGTTGGTGTACAATATCATCACGGCTTTGCCCCGCCCCAGCTTTGGGGAAAAGCACAGGGAGCAACCGACGAGGTGCTAAACACATGGAGACAGCCAGAGACATTATGCTTAATGGCCGCTACCGCCTCTTGAAACGCGTTGGCGAAGGCGGAATGGCGGTGGTCTACCGCGCCTACGACCAGGCCCTAGAGCGGGTGGTAGCGGTGAAAATCCTGCGCCAGGAGTACAGCAACGATGCTGCTTTCCTGTCCCGTTTCCAAAAGGAAGCGCGGGCCGCGGCCCAACTGGACCATTCCAACATCGTCACCGTCTTCGACGTGGGGCATGACGGGGATTCGTATTACATCGTCATGGAGTATGTGGAGGGGCGCAGTCTCAAGGACGAGATAAGGGACGGGGCCCCTTTTCGCGTGGGGCGGGCAGTGGATATAGCGATTCAGATATGCGCCGCCGTGGGATACGCCCATCAAGCGGGCCTGGTGCACTGTGACCTCAAGCCACAGAATGTGCTGGTCACCGATGACGGACGTGTGAAAGTGACCGACTTCGGCATCGCCCGCGCCCTCTCGCCAGGACCTCAGTCGCCCCAGGATGAGACAGAGGCGGTGTGGGGAACTCCGCAATACTTATCTCCAGAACAGGCGGCCGGTCAGCCTCCGACGACGGCCTCGGACGTGTACTCCATCGGCGTGATCCTGTACGAGATGCTGGTCGGCGAGCTGCCCTTCACCGCCGAGGACGCCCAGACCCTGGCCATGAAACATCTGACAGAGGAGCCCCCACCCCTCGCGGCACGCAATCCGCGTGTACCATGGCACGTGGAACAGATCGTGCGCCGGGCCATGGCCAAGGATCCACAGCAACGCTACCGCACCGCGAGCCAATTGGGTCGGGTGCTCATCGCCTGCCGACGCCAGGGGGAAGAAGCCACGCAGCCTCTCCAACCCGTGGCGCACCCCGTGTCTCCGAAGGTATCTGCCCCGGAAGAAGCTCGCGGCCCCGATTGGGTAGCCTGGGTTCTCGCCGCAGCGGCATTCTTCGCCGTGATGGGCCTGTTGCCCCTGTGGGGCCTGGTCTACCGCCGCTATGCCCTGCCCGCACCGGTGCTCACTCCCTCCCCAACCGCGACCAACACCTCACCAGCGCCCACGGCGACGACGGTAGTCATCGTCACCCCCGCCCCAGGCGAGGTGATCGTGCCTGACTTGGTGGGCATGGAACAGGAGACCGCCCGTCAGACCCTGGCCCGGCTGGGATTAGATATGTCCATCGTGGGAGAGGAGTACCATCCCGATATTCCCGCTCTCAGCATCGTCTCCCAATTGGTGCCAGCAGGACAGCCTCTCAAGCGTGGCGAGACGGTGGGCGTCATCATCAGCCAGGGGCCGCAACTGGTGACCGTCCCCCAGGCGGTGGGCGCGCCAGTGTCAATGATAGAGCCGGTGCTCACCGATTTGGGGCTGGTGGTCATGCGCCAGGAGGTTTGGAGCCTGGAAACGCGGGGAGTAGTGCTGGCCCAGGAGCCAGCGGCGGGCGCAGTGGTCAGCGAAGGAAGCACTATCCTGCTCACCATCAGCGCCGGGCCGCGCATAGAAATCGGCGCGAATCTGGATAACAAGGTTCTGTTAGTGGCCTGCGAACTGGAAGCGGACGAACTCCACCCCGGCGACACTCTGCAACTCACTCTCTACTGGCGCGCTCTGGCCGTGATGGACAAAAATTACATGGTCTTTGTGCACCTCACCCACCCGGGCGGGACCATCATCGCCCAGCGGGATAGTGAACCCCGGGGCGGGCGCTATTCCACCTCGCGGTGGCTGATCAACGAGCAGGTAAGTGACCCGTATGACCTGACCATCCCCACTCAGATAGAGCCGGGGGTATACCTGCTCAGGACCGGCATGTACACACCAGACAACATGCAGCGCCTGCCCGTGCTGGACCCGGGGCGGGCACAAGTGGAGGAGAACAGTATCCTTATCCGGCGGGTGCGCGTGGTGGTGCCTTGAGGCCAGCGACGCCGCCAAGGGCAAGCCCCGACTACATTGATGCAAGTCGGTCCCCGCTCCCTGATCCCCTGATCTCGCGGAGTGCAACTCCGCGAGATCAAAGCGGGCCCCTCATGCAGAGGGGTCGGTGACAGCTGCGCCGGACAA